>NZ_VPCP01000001.1:0-122114 GCF_013418145.1 Acinetobacter sp. YH12201
GCTTTGTACAATTATTTAAGACTCAGTTAAAAGAACAGCAGAGGTTTTATATTGTGCATCAAGATGAAGATGATTTATTGTCCTTTGAGGGTTTTCATGAATTACATTCAAGTCATTGGAAAATAGAACAATATCATCGGGTGATTAAACAGGTTTGTCATATTGAAAAGTTTCAAGTAAGACGATCTAAACTGATTTCGAATCATATTTTTTCAGCCTTGATGGCCTACGTGGAGATACAAAAGAACCAGTTTGAGCAGATCTTTGAAAATGTATATTGTTGGCAGAAGAAATTATTTAGACCAATGATCAAAAACTTCATTGATGACTTTATTCTCGATAAAAATCATCTGCTACCACAGAGAATCTATAAATAATACTGCGTAAGTCCTACAACGAATAAAAATTCAGACAATAAAAAAACCGCCCTTTCGAGCGGTTTTTTACATCTCAATGAAAATTATTTTTTCACATCAAAACGGTCTGCATTCATCACTTTGGTCCAAGCAGCAACAAAGTCTTTCACGAATTTTTCTTTGTTGTCATCTTGTGCATACACTTCTGCATAGGAACGCAAAATCGAGTTTGAACCAAACACCAAGTCCACACGTGTTGCCGTCCATTTCACTGCGCCCGTTGTACGGTCTACAATCTCATAACGGTTTTTGCCGACCGGTTTCCAGTTATATGCCATGTCAGTCAGGTTCACGAAGAAGTCGTTGCTTAATACACCTTCACGGTCTGTGAACACGCCTTCTTTTGCACCCGCATAGTTGGTACCCAGTACACGCATACCACCTATCAGTACCGTCATTTCAGGTGCAGTTAAACCCAGTAACTGAGCACGGTCTAACAGCAGTTCTTCAGGTTGCGCAGTATAGTCTTCTTTCAACCAGTTACGGAAACCGTCGTGTTTTGGCAACAAGTCTTCAAATGAATAGACATCAGTTTGTTCTTGAGTGGCGTCTCCTCGTCCCTGCGTGAAAGGAACTTTAATCTCCACACCCGCAGCCTGAGCCGCTTTTTCAACCGCAGCCGTACCGCCAAGTACAATCAGGTCGGCAATGCTGACTTTCTTCTCAAGACCAGCCTGAATTTCTTCAAGTTTCGCCAATACTTTTGCCAGACGTTCAGGTTCGTTACCGACCCAGTCTTTTTGCGGCGTCAGGCGGATACGTGCACCGTTTGCACCACCACGGTAGTCCGAACCACGGAAAGTACGCGCGCTGTCCCAAGCGGTGTTAATTAACTCGGCTGTGCTTAAACCGCTGTTCAGCAATTTCGCTTTGAGTTCTTCAACTTCTGCTTCAGACAACACGTAATTCACCGATGGAATCGGGTCTTGCCAGATTAGATCTTCAGCAGGAACATCAGCACCTAAATAACGCGATTTTGGTCCCATATCACGGTGAGTCAGCTTGTACCATGCACGCGCAAACACTTCAGCAAAATAAGCTGGGTCTTTATAGAAACGCTCAGAGATTTTGCGATACTCAGGATCAATTTTCAGTGCCATATCGGCATCGGTCATCATCGGGTTACGGCGGACATTCGGGTTGTGTGCATCAACAGGTTTGTCTTCCTCTTTGATGTTGATCGGTTCCCATTGTTTCGCGCCTGCCGGGCTGAGGGTTTTTTCCCACTCATAGGTAAACAATAAATAGAAGAATTCATTGTCCCATTTGGTTGGATGCGTGGTCCATGCCCCTTCCAGGCCACTGACCATAGTATTGGCACCGTTACCTGTACCTTCAGGATTATGCCAGCCTAAGCCCTGGAATTCGACATCCGCACCTTCAACGTCTTTACCCAGCAATTCAGCTTTGCCGTTACCGTGTGCTTTACCAATGGTGTGACCACCTGCAGTCAAGGCCACAGTTTCTTCGTCATTCATGCCCATACGGTCGAAGGTCACACGCATATCCTGTGCAGTACGCAGCGGATCCTGTACACCGTCTACCCCTTCAGGGTTCACGTAAATGAGGCCCATCTGCACGGCAGCAAGAGAATTGTCTAATGACTTACGGTCCTGGTCATTTTCATAACGGTTTTTGGTGGCATCCAGCCATTTTTTTTCAGAACCCCAATTGACGTCTTTTTCAGGGTGCCAGATGTCTTGACGACCGCCACCGAAACCAAAGGTTTTCAGACCGGCTTCTTCGTACGCCACTGTACCGGCCAGGATGATCAGATCGCCCCAAGAGATTTTATTGCCATATTTACGTTTAATCGGCCAAAGCAGACGGCGGCCTTTATCGGTGTTGACGTTGTCTGGCCAGCTGTTGAGTGGTGCAAAACGCTGGTTACCGGTATTGGCACCGCCGCGACCGTCCTGTTTACGGTAAGAACCGGCTAAGTGCCAGGCAGTACGCACGAACATGCCAATGTAGCTACCGTAGTCCGATGGCCACCAGTCCTGGCTGCTATTAATCAGTTCGCGTAAATCCTGTTTCACTGCTTCTAAATCCAGTGAATTGAATGCCTTGGCATAATCAAAATCCGGGTCCATCGGATTGGTTTTTTTATCGTGTTGAGCAAGAATGTCAAGATTTAGAGCATTCGGCCACCAAGCAGCATTTGAGCTGGCGGCATTGGTATTGCCACCTTCTTGGTGGAACGGGCATTTCCCTGCAGTTTTCGTATCATTATTCATATCTGAGCTCCAAATTAATCATAAAATGACGATTGTCATGAACCGTTAAAAATTTCTAACTCATCATCAAAATAGCTGTTTTTTATGACAATAGAAAGCAAGTTATACGAATGAAAACGATCGAAAAAGCCTATTCTAAAACGGGATCAAAAACAGGATTTATCAACCCTCACAACAAGAGATCAAATTTTTAGAACTACATTATCAAGGCGTGATAAAGACAATCAAGGTTTGAGATTTTGGACAATATTTCTGATTAAAAATAATGTGCTATAGTGAGGCCATAACAAGCAAACATCCCCCCATCATGTTGATCAAGCATGATCGCTATTGCTGAGAACAGACCGTATTTTCTGGAACCTGCCATTCGTGAATCATCAGCCTCTATTAGAAAAACCGCTGCGGCTCATTCAGATCACGCTTGCTGCACTCTGGATTTATCAGGGATGGGTTCCGAAAATCCTGTTTCAGTCAGCTGCTGAAATCACCATTTGGCAGAGCATGGGTTTAGAACTGTATCTGGCAAAAATGGCGGTTACCCTGTCGGGCATGATTGAAATTGTGTTTGGCTGTACTTTCCTTATTTGGCAAAAAGCAGCCGTCATCCATCAGCTGAATATTTTAGGTTTAGCCGGATTATTATTGCTGATTGCGCTCACCAGTCCCTTGCAACTCACTTCTGCATTTAACCCCGTGGTGATGAATATGGCGATGATTTCCCTTTCAATGCTTGCCCTTCAACTGTTAAAGCTGAGCCAAGCGTCATCTTAAGAAACAAACATCTTAAACAAGATCAAACCACCAGACGCCGCCCTTCGCGAATGCAGTAAAAGGGGGTCATCAATTTGGAGGTATTTTTCATGGCCACTTTTAAGTCCAGTTCGGGCTGTTCCCGGCTTTCATCGGTCAGCTGAAAAGTGTGGTAATGAATCGCCAGCGAACATCTGGAATGTAAATCCTGATGCGCCTGAAAAGCCTCCTGCGGGTTCATATGCATATAGTTCATCAGCTCACGCGGCTGGTAGGAACCAATCGGTAATAATGAAATACGCGGTGCACCCAAACGGTTTTGAATCTCTTTAAAATGCGGTGAATAACCGCTATCTCCGGCAAAGAAACAATGGTCTTTTCCGGCACGCACTGAAAAGCCGCCCCACAATGCCCGGTTGTGATCGCGTAAGCCGCGACCGGAGAAATGTTGTGCCGGGGTATAAATAATTTTTAAATCCTGCAATAAGGACGATTGCCACCAGTCCATTTCCAGCACATGAAAACTTTTCGGCAAATACCACGCATTGCCCAGGCCGGTATAAATCGGCATGGCAAATTTATCGTGCAGCCATTCCAGGCTGGCCAGATCCATATGGTCATAATGATTGTGACTGAGCAGCACCGCATGAATGGTCGGTAATTCTTCCAAGGCAATTCCCGCCGGGATAACCCGTTTCGGACCTTTGCCCTGCTGGGGACTGACATGTTCGCACCAAACCGGATCGGTGAGCAGATTATAAGGCCCGATTTGTAACAGTACCGTAGCATGCCCGACAAACCACACTTGCCAGTCATCTATACTGGCGTTTGGACGGTTCTGGGGAATGGCACGTTTGCTGGCATGAAATTCGGCTTGTTCTTTTTGAACATCAACATTCCAGGTCGATGACTTGCGGCCAAGCAGCCACTTGATCAGCTCGGTACGGCCACGCCCTGCAGGACTGGGCAAGGCATTGAAGAACTGTTCACCATCATGATGATTGGAATGCATAAACCGAAATGAAGGCTGACGCCAGATATGTGACCAGCATGCTTTGGTCGGGAGTTGAAAGTGTAATTGTTCAGGCTTCTGCTTCATGTAGATTCAATTTCTTAGTCTGACCTCAACATTCAAAATCCGGTATTCTGAATGCACTGGCATATATATCACGTTTTATTCTAAACGTCCTTGCATACGTTCCAACCACACCTGTTTAGTTTGCGGTTTGATAAACAATGCCACAATTTCCGGATGAATCTGTTTGATTTTCGCTTCAATTCTATTGACGCAATCTTCGATGTCATCCGAGCTTAAATTATCTTCAAACTCCAGGCTTAACGATGCCAGCACCTGATGCGCGCCCATCTGTTCGGTCAGCACGCCATTGGCCGACTGTACCGCTTCATCTTCCTGGGCAATCAGCAAGATATCATTACGCAGTTGCGGATCGGCCGTTTCCCCCAGCAATAAGCCCTTGGTTTCACGCGCCAATAAAATAGCAGAAACCGCCAGTACAAGACCAATCAAGATTGAGGCCATGCCATCCAGTTCAGGAATATTCAAGGCATGAGCCAGATATATCCCGATCAGGGCAATCAGCAGACCACATAACGCAGCCGTATCTTCAAACAGTACGGTAAAGGTGGTGGGATCTTTACTGTGTCGAAAAGCCTCGAAATAACCTTGCTTGCCTTTCACCTTACGGAATGCTTTTAAGGCCACCAGCCACGAGGTGCCTTCACACAAAATGGCGATGCTTAACACAATATAGTTGATGGTGGGATTCAGCATTGCTTCAGGATGCAGCACATGTTGTATGCCCTGATAAATCGACACAATCGCACCCAGTGCAAAAACCATCAATGCCACAATAAAAGCCCAAAAATACAGCTCACGACCATAACCAAAAGGATGCTTATAGTTGGCGGGCTGCTGGGATTTTTTCATGCCATACAGCAGCAAAATTTCGTTCAGTGTGTCTACCACCGAGTGAATAGCTTCACTGAACATGGCCGAACTGTTGGTGATATAGGCGGCCACAAACTTGACCAGTGCAATTGCCAGATTACCTGCCAGTGCTGCATAGACCACAATCTTATTCGAATCAGACATTCAAATTTGTCCCGGGTGTTTTTTGTTAAGCGTTGTTGTTATCAAATAGATCTATTTGATTTTTCTCTATATCGCATTTCATATTAACCAATCTTCCACCATAAATTGTTTAGTTTTTTATTGTTGTGCGCTTTAACTGGTGAATCATTATGCACCCTACCCCAACTCTCTGTGCAGTAGCATCATATACAACCAATTTGACTGTTCTATGTGGAACAAGAACATTCCTTTTAGCCTGAAAAGGAATTGCAGATAAGAAATTAAAATCTGATGGATGAGCATGGATCTTGTGTTAATGAAAATGAAATAGAGTAAATGGAGCTATAGGCTACTAATTTTAATTTAAGCCAGCGCTGGATACACGAGTGTGGCAGGGATGCCACACGTTACCCATCACAACATGGACGTTGTGTATGGGTAACAAAGGCTTTTGCTTACTTTTGGCCTCTCAAAAGTAAGACTTCGCCTACACAAATACCTTTTCAATTTTATTGAAAAATTGCGGCAGTGAAAGCCTTATATGAGACAGCAGTAAACTATAAACCTCCTTTTTTTCCGACACATATTACTTAATGCTTGGAAAAATACTGCTGGCGCCATTCTTTCCAGAAATACATCACAATACCGAACATCACCACCACAATGCCGACAAAGGCATTCGGACTAATATATTCGTTATTCAAGGTGGCACCTAAAATCAGGGCAATCACCGGGGTCATGACATTGCTTAGGGAAACCGTAGAGGCATTTAAACGGCGGATCAGCCAGAAATAACACAGCATGGCCACAATAGAAGACATGATCATGGTAAAGATAAAACCAATCATGGCTCGTCCACTAGGCAGTGCCGTTGGAAAATGCTGCCAGATAAACGGAATGATCAGCAGTGAACCCACGGCTGAGACCATCAGTGAACCGGTCGCTTGTGACATCGGTTTGAGTGGAGCATTAATCTGTTTGACCCAGAAAATCGAGCTGATATAAGACACCATGCTAATCAGCATCAACACTACACCAATCGGGTTGACTTTACTGTCGGCAGAATCGGCAAAGACAAAGCTCAGACCGGAAACCGCAATCGCCATACCCAGCCATTGTAGCCAGATCAGTTTTTGCGTTTTTAAAATCACATGTCCAATCAGGCCTGCAATCAGCGGTGAAAAACCAAAAATCAGTGCCATTAACCCGGAAGTCAGATAATTGGCTGCAAGATAGATAAACAGCTGCGCACCAATTAAATTCAGACTGCCCGCCACATAACTTTTTAAAGAAGTCTGATCAAAAGGTAGCGGGTCACGCATCAGCTTTAAAAGGAACAAGGCAATCAGCGACGCGCCGAAATAACGGATGATCAGCACCCACATCGGGTGGACTTCCTGCACGCTCCAGACAATTGCCAGTGGCGTAGTGGCCCAGATGAATACCAATAAAGCGTAAATACTTGCCATGACCATCATGGAAGATGAATTTGAACTCATAAATTGCTCAATTAAAATTTATCAAAAAGAAGCGAACCAAATTTATGTTCAAATCCGCAATCAACAACACTGATGGCAGCATGCATGCCGCCTGTGGTACTGGGAGATATAGACATCCCCTCAGCACTACAGAAGATTTTTGTTACTTTTCATCTTTGAAAAATAACAATAACCTATACGAAAATATATTAAATCACACTGACACATGAAGTCATGACAATGAAGGCAAAGACATAAAAAAACAGACCTATGCAAAACATAGGTCTGTCCAAAAATATCTCAATAAAACTTAAGCCACTTTGCGTAAATCCAGGCTTAAATCAAGATGTTTTTCTGCTTCAAAAACGGTATTTTTGCTGATCATTTTTTTCAGATGACGCATTTCTTTTGCAGCATTGACCGTAATACCAGCAACGATTTGACCGTCAGTCACACCATACATCACGAATGAATTGTCTGCACCTTTGGCTGCATCCATTTCACCGCGAACATGCCATTCAGCTGCAGCCATATCGCCCACGAACTGGTAGTTAATGTCGAGTTGATCAGTCCAGAACCATGCCGGATTGGCTTTCGGATGCTCTACACCCATCACATGACGCGCAAAGATACCTGCCTGAAGGTTGGCATTTTCCCAGGTTTCGACACGGCGGTATTCACCATCTTCACGAAGCTGAGTCGCGACATCACCTGCTGCATAAATGTCAGCATTTGAAGTCTGGCAGTTTTCATTAACTTTAACCGCAAAATCAACGTCTAGGCCAGCCTCAACCGCCAGCTGAGCATTCGGTACGATACCAATACCGTAAATGACCGCATCGGCACGAAGCTCTTCACCACCCTCAAGGGTCACGACAACTTCTTCACCGTCTAGCTTGCAGTCTGCAATCCTGGTTTCCAGACGCACATCTACACCGGCACGACGTTGTTGCGCCAACAAGAATTCGCTCAGGATACGTGGCGATGAACGACCCATCACCATTGGACCCTGTTCAATCACAGTCACTTCACATTCTTTGTAACGTGCAGATGATGCCAGTTCAAGACCAATCACCCCACCACCAATCAACACAATACGTTGACCGGCTTGAAGCACAGGTACCAGTGCTTGTGAATCTTCAAGATTACGCAGGGTATACACATGTTTACCCAGCGCATCAAAGTTTGGTAAACGACGTGCTGCACCGCCTGTTGCAAGCAATAGCTTGTCATAAGCAACAACGTCACCGTTTTGAAGTTCAACTGTATGGGCCTCGGCATTGATTTTAGCCACGCCATTGCCACGAATAGTTGTTACACCAAGTTCAGCCAGTTTTTGCTCTGACAGAATTTCAATCTTGGTTTCTTCAGGTTTTAGAATCACATCCTTGGATAATGGTGGACGCTCATAAGGCAGATGCGTTTCATCACCAATCAAAATGATTTTGCCTTCGTACTTGTTGGCACGAAGTTCTAAAATCGCACTTGCACCTGCCTGTCCAGCACCTACAATTACGATGGTTTCGATGTTGCTCATGTCATTAACCTTTTAACTCTGCAGATACGATGCCGAAACCAGCGATCCACTCACTGATGTCTTCGTAGCAATGTGTCGTCATGTCATATTCACCCATTTCATGCAGGGCAGCGAATGCAGCCATCCATGAACGGACTTCCTGACCACCACGGCCACCGTCACGGCGGATGTCAGCTTCAGTCATGGCTTCCAGTGCAGCGAAATCTGCATTCTTGAATTTCTCCAGCAATGCAATATCCCACTCCGGGCTTAATGGTACAGAAACTGAGGTATCCCCTGCAGCAAGCTTCTGTCCTACAGCAATCACTTTGGCCTGACGGGCATTACGTGCTTCAGGGCTTGGGTTACGGCCCGCGATCAGGAATTCTTCAACTTCTGGTGGCACAGAACCCATTTGCGGAGTCGGTGGATCGTGTGACAAACCACCGGTACCCAGTACAAGAACACGTTCATTTTCAAGGTTTAAAGACTTGATAAACTGACCTACAGCACGACCTAAAGCGATGGTACGCTTGGTGGTTGGCATGGGTGCTGCAGCGCCATTAATAAAAACTGGAATCGTTGGATAACGATCAAGCTGACCTTCACACAGGAAATGTAAAGGCTGAGTCACACCATGATCCGCCTGCATACGGTATGAGTATGCAACGTCCACACCTTCGTCCAATACGCGGCGAACCAGCGCCAGCGCCTTGTCTTCAGGCACATCAATATGATCATTGTCTTTACCATAATCCCAGTCACCTGCCGCTTTGGCACGAATGCCCACGCAGAAACTTGGCATCAGGTCATAGAAGAAACCATTGAAATGGTCTGGACCAAAGGTAATGATCAGGGTTGGGTCGTAAGCTTTGACTTCAGCAGACAATTTCTCAAAAGCAGCACGGACTTTCTGCTCTTTAGACTGATCTTGTGGTGAAGCAAATTCCATTAACGGACTGTGCGAAGCACAAATAAGTTTAACGGCCATGAGAGACTCCTTAAAAGGAAGGCAGCCAGAACAGGCTGCCGATAAGTCCATTTGATTTAGACTAGATTTTTATTCGTCAAAGAAACCGGCACGAGGCTGACGTAAGCCGCGAATTCCCAGACCACATTCTGCATTGATCAGAACACCAGTCAAAGGACGGTTATTTTGACGAGATGCCAACAGCACGTATGAACCCGTCATGTCTTCCGGTTCAGGCAAAAAGTTCAGTGGCATGCCACGTGCAATTTTCTCAGGATCACGCGCATCCAGCAGACCAAGATTTTCCTGACCTAATGATGCTGCCCCTTTGATATTGACATTCATACCTGACGGTGCAACGGCGTTCACTCGTACTTTAGGCGCAAGCTCGTAAGCCAGTTCTTTCATAATACCCACACCAGCATGCTTGGATGCCGTGTACACAGGGCCTCCGCCTGCCGAGTATAGTGCAGAGTTAGACAAAGTAAATATGATAGAACCTTCAGAAGCTATCAATGCATCCAGCGCAGCTTTGGCACCAAGAATTAAAGACTTGGTGTTAATACCCATGATTTCATCAAAGGCTTTTTCCAGTTGCTCACCCGATGTATTGACGATATCTGCATAATGATCCCAGATACCAGCATTGCCAACGAAACAGTCAAGCTTGCCGAAGCGCTCAACTGTTGCGTTTACGGCACGAACGTTGTCTTCATAGCTGGCTACATCACCGGCAATTGCTAATACTCGATCACCGAAATGGGCTTTCAATGCATCAACTTTTGCCTGTGAACGTTGAAGAACAGCAACTTGTGCACCCTCTTCCATGAAACGTTCGACCAGTGCCCAGCCTAAACCTGAACCACCACCCGTAATAAGTGCAACTTCGCCTTGTAGCCAACCCATGATTACTCTCCTGACATCTCTACAAATAACTGACCATCTTCCACAATCACAGGGAAAGTCTGGATTGGATCAGTTGCTGGTAAGCATAATGCTTGACCAGTTTTCAAACAGAAACGTGCTGAATGCAGTGGACATTCCACAGTACCGTCATCTTCAAGATAACCTTCTGACATAGAAGCATTACCGTGTGAACAACGGTCGTTCATTGCAAAGAACTCACCGCCATTGTTAAAAACTGCAAGCGCTTCGATACCGTTCACGCCGCAATCCACTTTCAATGCTTCGCCTTCGTCCAATTCGTCAACTTGGCAAACAAAAATCTTATTCATCAGAAGAACACACTCAGGTTATGTGAGGTATAAGTCACTTGGTCTAGGGTGATTTTGCGGTCAAAGATTTGCCAGCCTAAACCACCTTCAACTTTACGGATCTTGTCGTGACGTTTACCACAGTAAATCGTAATATCTTTCTCTTTTTGAGAACGGTAGAGCAGATAAGTCACGTACACGTCATATTCGCCTGCAACTTCAGTTGGTTCAACAATCACGTTGCTCACCATGTGAGTGGTACGTGATGGAGGCTCTTCAGCCCAAGCCATACCCGTTTCCAGACGCGCTACACGGCGTTCCAACAGATGTTTGTTGTCGTTGAACACCCAAGTTGTTGGTGGCTCAACTGAACGACGACGGTCACGGGTTTGTGCGTTTGGCGTGGTACGTAGCGTGTACGAAATATCTTCCGCCATTACGTCCAGCCATTCGCGGAATTTCCAGTCATCCAGCAATTTTGCTTCACGATAAAGGAACTGACTGATTTCGTGATGAAGTTCTAAACTGATTTGACTCATTTCACAAGCTCCTTCTCATATGCTTCAGCTGCTTTCTCAACATCTTCCCATTTTTCATGGATCAGCAGGTCTGCCCAACGGCGGTATAAGCCACGTGCAGCAGTTTCAGAGAAGATGTAGTTGGTAATACCTGGAATACCGTCTTCACGTACTTTTTCGTTACCTTTACCCATTTCCATAATGAGTTTGTTTTGACGAGCTTTATAACCACGTAATACTTTTTGAATTTCTACCCAGTTTTCAGAGTCATCTTGCTCAAGGAAACCAGCAGGGCCGAAAGCACGGGTTGCAGAACGTTCAAATGCTTCTTTTACGTCTTGTGGTGCGTCAGCATCACAGATACAGAATGCCCAAACCTCAGTTTTGTTTGGACCACGTGGGTGCCATACACGAAGTGTTGCCGTACCGTTCAACCAAGACAGTGTCGGGAACATGGTGTTGTGACCAGCAAGGCGTAGCGCACGGATTTCACCTAAACGGTCTTTTACTTCTTCGTAAGTTTCACGGAAGTAGTTTGCTACTTCGCCGTCTACCCAAACGTTAGCATCTGGTTTTTCAGTGAAGAAGAAGCCTGAACCATGTCCACGTTGACCGTATTGAAGTGCATCTTTTGCTGTTTCCCAAACTGGACGGGCCGTTTGTGCCGCACCTAACTGTTTAGATGCATCATCATCCGGTTTTGCACCAAGAACTTGTACCGCAGATGCGTGAGAGAACAATGCATGGTATTGGTCAGATGCAAACTGTTCAGCAGCAAATTTCCAGTTACATTCGATTTCCCACTTGTGTACACCACCAACGATGCAAGTACCGCCAGGACGACGATCTAGAACACCATCCAGGTACCAAGCGATGTCACCCATGTATTCTTCTAAGTCAGGTGTTGTTTCATCCCAGCAGCCAAATACCAGGCCTTTGTAAGATTTAACACGGTTAACTTCTACCAGACCCCATTGCTCTTTACATGCACCCTGTGGGTAAGCACGCTCTTCAAGCGGGATGTCTTTTAAAGAACCGTCAATACCGTAAGACCAGCCGTGGTATGGGCAAGTGAACGCACGGGTATTACCACAGTCTGCGAAGCTTACGCGCATAGAGCGGTGACGGCATTGGTTTAAAAATGCTTTGATTGAACCGTCTTTTTGACGTGCCACAATAATCGGATCTTCACCCATGTAGGTATTGAAGAAGTCACCCGCCTTAGGAATCTGGCTTTCATGACAAAGGAATAACCATGTACGACCAAAAACGCGTTCAAGTTCTAGTTCATATAGATCTGGGTCTGTATAGATAGATGGCGAGATACGTCCATTTTGTGCATCGACTAAAGCGTCGATTTCGCGCACATCAATTTTTCCACTCATGAAAAGCTCTCCTGTGACCAGTAACGGCACAAAGTAAATAGACTCAACTTTTCAGCGATAATGGATTTTTAGCCAGTTTTGGGGAAATATTTTTTTTGTTTCAATTAAGATATTTTATGAATTACTTAAAACTGTAGCTTATATATTTAAACACTAATGAAAAATACAAGATCATTTATTTTCTAAATGGCAGAATAATCTTCACCTAATAGTTGTTTATAGATTATACTGCTACAAAAATATAGTAAGACATTTTTTGGATTACTCTTTTGGACGAGTTATATGGAATTACGACACCTACGCTATTTTATCACCGTTGCAGAAGAACTTAACTTCAGTAAGGCTGCATTAAAGCTTTATACCGCACAGCCCTCTTTAAGTCAGCAAATTAAAGATCTGGAAGAAGATGTCGGGGTAAAACTGCTTTATCGTACCAAACGTAAGGTTGAGCTGACTGAAGAAGGTGCCGTATTTCTCGAGCAGGCGCGCTTAACCCTAGCACAGGCAGATAAAGCGATTGCCATGGCACGCCAGGTTTCGCAAGCCAAACAGCAAATGCTGCGCATCGGCTTTGTTCCGGTGGCGGAAATGAAAATTTTCCCTTATGTACTACCAAATCTACGCGTGCAAAACCCTGATTTAAAAATCGATTTGCTCAGCTTAAATAACAGTGAACAAATGAAGTTGCTGAAAAAAGGGGAACTGGACGTCACCTTTACCCGGCACAATCTCAATAGTGATGAAATTGAAAGTCTATTTGTGTTACGTGAGCCACTGATCTTTATTTTACCGAAAGACCACCCCTTGGCTAAGTATGAACGAATTCCTGTTAAAGAATTGAATGGTATAGATTTTATTATTCCTGCTGCAGAACAGTCCTTAACATTACATAATGCCATTATAGATTTTTCCCATGCCAATGGCATTGAATTCAATATTGTGCAAAAGGCCGATAACATCCTGTTTAACATCAATTCTGTGGGGATGGGTTTAGGCTGCACCATTCTGCCGGGCTATGTTGCACCACTGACCATGGAAAATACTGTGATTCGCCCTTTAGATGTAGAACTGCCTTACCTCGACCTGTATGTGAGTTACCATAAAAACAGCAGCTCTATCGCAGTGAAGAAATTTATTGAATTGCTGACCCATGTTTTCTATCTAAATATAAACCGCACTTAAAAAAATTTTTATGCTTTTGCACCGGATTGAAGCCACCATTATTTTGCTAATAAATAATGGTGGTTTTTTTTATTTCAATTTGTGTATTTTTAGTCCAGATTAGACTTAAGTCTTACGTTTTTTTCTTATCATTAACACGCTATTTATAGGGAATAACGCATAACTTTTTCTTTAGCCATTTATAAATCACATTTCATCATCGAGAATTACAACTTAAGTCTAATAAATTTCCCACAAACTTTTTAAAATGTTAAAAAACAACAATAACGATAAAAGGTTGCCCCCTCATGCATCTATTACGCCGTATAAAAACAGGGATTCAGCACCATCTTTATTTCTTTCTAACCTTTCCGTTTATTGCTGTGCTGTATGCTACTTTTCAGTTCATGACCTCATGGAACTGGTCAACCTGCCTACTAATGAGCTGGAATCTGGTCATCTATGCCTATTTATTTTTCACCCTGAAAAAACTCTGGCGCATTGATCATGCGCATATCCTGCAACGTGCGAAGGAACAAGATGCCAGTAAATGGCTGATTCTATTTCTGGTCCTGCTGACCTTATTCATCTGCTTCATTGCGCTTATTATTGAAGTGAATAATTTGCCGAGCAATACGCTCATTCAAACCGCTCATATCATTTTATCCATGGTGACCATTACCTCTGCCTGGTTCCTAATGCATACCATTTTTGCGATTCATTATGCGCATGACTTTTATCTGGCACTCGACAAGAATAATGAAGGCGGGCTGGAGTTTCCCAAAACACCTAGACCGACTTATCCCGACTTTTTATATTTTAGTTACATCGTCGGTACTTCCGCACAAACGGCAGATGTTTCCATTACCCACTCCGCAATGCGGGTTCTAAATACCCTGCACCTGCTGCTGGCCTACGGCTTTAATACCACCATTCTGGCCATCACGATCAATGTGGCAGCAAACTTTATCAGCCCTTGAGCAAGAGCATAAAAAAGGATGACCGAAGTCATCCTTTTTATTGGCTAGACGGCGGGATTAAACGCCACGAGCAGTTAAATAGTTTTTAATCACTGTATTGAACTCTTCAGCTTTTTCCACTTGAGACCAGTGGCCACACTGGCTGAAAATGTGTGCATCAGCATTGGGTACAATGTTCAGGATATCCCAGGTACGAGAAACTGGAATCACCACGTCTTGAGTACCATGAATCAACAATACAGGCACAGTGATGTCTTTCATTTTTTCGAAGTCTAACGGGAATTCGAAACGGTCACGGTCACGTGCGCCCACTACGTCCATCAAACGGTTCGATGCATAGTCATTTGCAGCAGAAGCAAAACGTACTTTCACAAGCTCATCAGTAATCAGGTCTTTGTTCACTACAAACATAGACAATGTTTTCTTGATGCCTTCCTCAGTCAATACCGGATTCGCATGCGCTTTCAGTGCAGCAGTCTGTTTTGCACCACCCGTACCCATAGATACAATACCGAGAACACGCTCAGGGTAATCCAGTGCCAATTGGAAAGCTAACCAGCCACCCAGTGAGTTACCCACCAACCAGGTTTTTTCAATGCCCAGTGCATCTAAAGTACGAACTGCATGGTCTACCCAGGCACGGATACCGTAAGCTGTGTTTGGTGCAACTACAGTTTGACCATAACCAATAGTGTCGATAGCGATACAACGTGCCTGCTCACCAATTGATGGCAAGTTTAACCACCAGTTTGCCGCAGCAGATACACCGGTACCTGAACCGTGCAAGAACAGGATAGGTGTACCTTCACCCACTTCGTGATAGTGAGTCAACTCACCTTCTGCAGTTTCAATCCATTTGTCTTCTAAGCCAAAGAATGGATCTGTTGTATATTCAGGGATTTGAACAGTGCTCATACATACTCCTCGTACAGTCTTTAGCTTGCGTTTCCATCTTGATTCAGAATTTAACGTCAAGTTGACTCGGTGAAATTTACTTTTTTACTGCCTTATATTACCTGTTCAAAGCAGTCAAACTGATACAAATTTACGATCAAATACTATAAAAAAACGATAATTTAACTATTTGTTTTTTAAAATTTTATTAAAATCAAAACCCTTATTTTTATTAAGGCATTTAATAATAAAATAGCGCTCTCCATAAAAAAAAAGCGACTTATTAAAAGTCGCTTTTTTATTACACTGCTGAATTAGAACTTGTAGGTATAAGTTGTCGCTACACGGTACTCTTTTAAGTCTGATTTCCAGTCGAAATCTGTATCGATATACATCGCCTGGAAGCCTAGGCCTTTAAGTTTACCTTCTGGAACCGTGTAGTTCAGAATCAAATTCAGCTCATCCGATTTCTGGTCTTTCAAAGTAGTCGTTGGAGATGTTTTCACCTCAGCATCTGAACCGATAAAGTATACTGCCGTAGCATTTAAACCTTTGGCACCCAACCCAGAGAAATCATAGCCATAAGTGAAGCCCCATGATTTTTCATTGGTATTGGTAAAAGTTGCGACACCCCAGTTTACCAAGTAAGGTTGTGGTACCCAGCCACCCAATGTCGGGAACGGAGAATCACCAAACATTTGCTGGTAGCCCAAACCAACAGTATGTGCGCCATAATTGACTTTAGCGCCTACAGACAACGCCTGGTTATCAATATCACCATACAGCTTGTCACCTGACTCCGAGTTATCAAAGTAACGGATATGGCTGTCTAACTTGGCTTTTTCACCCAGCTTGGTTTTGTAGCTTGCACCGACATAATGCTGCTGATAAATATCTTCAACATCTGCATACCAGTAGCTACCGCCAATTTCCGGAGTAAACTGGTGATCAACACCCGCAATCAACATTCCATCAGATGTAGGACCTAAATCATAATGTCCTTTTGAAACACCGTCTGGCAAAGTTTTTCCTGGTGCAAACAAGGTTAAATCACGGAACTGGTTGTCATAACGGTTATTAATCCCGTCAATATAAGCCACAGTCAGTTTGGTATCTTTAATCTCTTTAGACTCAAGCCATGCACCGCTATAAGTCGTCAACAACTGACGTGATGGATCGAATACCAGTACTGGAGATACCGGTAATAATTCACCGACTTTTAATTCAGTTTGTGAAACTTTGGCTTTTAAGGTCGCGCCAACTTTACCAAAATTGTCTTTCGACTCTTTGCCATCATGCGGCAAAACCCAGTCTGCTTTTGTATCACGACCATTTAATTTAAATGCATGCTGCACCAAAAGGTCCGCACCGATCTGAATACCGCCACCGATATCCTGATAACCCGATTTGGCATCCAGGGTGATACCTTGAGACCAAGAACCCCAGTTGTTTTGCGGAAGATCCGCATACTGACGGTCTAAATAAAAGTTTTTAAATTTTAATTGGACATTACTGTCGTCAACAAAATCTGCATTCGATGCAGTTGTTCCTAAAGTTGCTGTCGCAGCAAGCATTGCTATCCATAAGTTTTGACGACGCATGGCTGAATTCCCTAGTAATCAAATTAAGCTATGACGCCATCATGCTAAACAATCACAAAAAACGAAATCCGACCAGAGTATTAAGATTTATTGCCTTTATGGCTATTTCTGCTTTTTTTTATTTTAGTGATTCAAATCACGTTAAGAACTTTAAACAATAAGTCATTTTATCTTCCTTTCATTTCATTTTTGTTAAACCTTTGTTTCAGTGTTTATTTTAAAAGAATTTAGGCTTTTTGACCGCAAAAAAAAATTGATTAATCGCTTTTAAGTTTAACCCAGAGCTAAAACCACTTAAATAATTGATTATATTAATATAACTATCCTATGATATGATATTTTTTATCTATAAACTCAAGTGTAAAATCAAAGTCTAGCAATAAAAAAAGCGCCCTTTCGGACGCTTTTTTTGCTTCAACTTAAAGCAGATTAAGCATTAGCTTCTTTAGCTTTAGACATGGTCAATGCCAAGTCTTCAATCATGTCTTCCTGACCACCTACAGTACCACGGCGACCCAGTTCCATCAGGATTTCACGCGCAGACACGCCATATTTCGCTTCAGCACGTTTAGCAAACAACAGGAATGAAGAGTAAACACCCGCATAACCTAAAGTCGCTGCGTCACGGTCAGCACGAATCTGATGGGTCATCATTGGAATGATCAGATCTTCTGCAACGTCTTGAACCTTAAACAAGTCTACACCAGTTTCAATTTGCATACGGTTAGCAACCGCAACAAACAGTTCAAGTGGTGTATTACCTGCACCTGCACCTAAACCAGCAGAAGCCAAGTCAACACGCGTTGCACCAGCAGTCACAGCAGATACAGAGTTTGCAACACCCATACCCAAGTTATGGTGACCATGGAAACCGATTTCGATGTCTGAACCCAGGTTGGCACGTAAAATACCTACGCGGTCAGTCACGTCTTGAGGAAGCATGTAACCTGCAGAATCCGTTACATAGATACAGTTTGCACCGTAAGACACCATTTTTTGTGCTTCTTCCAACAGTTTTTCTGGAGAAGCCATGTGTGCCATCATCAAGAAGCCCACAGTGTCCATACCGAGTTTACGTGCAGCAGTAATGTGCTGTTCAGAAACGTCAGCTTCAGTTGAATGCGTTGCCACACGAATGGTAGAAACACCAACATCATGCGCCATTTGCAAGTGATCAACCGTACCAATACCCGGCAGTAAAAGTGCAGATACTTTTGCCTGTTTCAGGTTTGGAATCACTGCCTTCAAATATTCTTCATCGGTTGCCGCTGCAAAACCGTAGTTCACAGAGTTACCGCCCAAGCCGTCACCGTGTGTAACTTCAATTAAAGGGACACCTGCATCATCCAGAGCAGTTGCAATCGCAACCATTTGCTCAGGTGTAGTTTGATGGCGCATAGGATGCATGCCATCACGTAAAGTCATATCATTAATAATAATCTTAGACATGAAGATGCTCCTTATGCTTCAACTGCGTTTAAAACACGTTCTGCAAACATTTCTGCGGTACGCGCAGCTGCTGCAGTCATAATGTCGAGGTTACCGGCATATTTAGGCAGGTAATCGCCCAGGCCTTCAACTTCCAGGAAGATGGATACACGGTTACCATCAAATACTGGACCGTTTACCAGTTTGTAACCTGGCACGTATTTTTGAACTTCCTTGATCATCGCATGCACAGATTCTGTGATTGCCGCCTGATCTGGTTCGCCTTCAACCAGACAGTGAACCGTATCACGCATCATCAGTGGTGGCTCTGCCGGGTTAATAATGATGATCGCTTTACCCGCTTTAGCACCACCAACTTTTTCAATCGCACCGGCTGTAGTACGAGTGAATTCGTCGATGTTTTTACGTGTACCTGGACCTACAGATTTAGTCGATACAGTAGCAATGATTTCACCATATTCAACTGCTTGAACACGTGAAATTGCTGCAACCATAGGAATCGTTGCCTGACCACCACAAGTTACCATGTTTACGTTTGGTACTTCGCCCGCGTCTAACAAAGCTTCCAGGTTTACTGGTGGTACACAGAATGGACCGATCGCAGCAGGCGTCAAGTCAATCATCAACACGCCAAGTTCATTCAACTTGCGGCTGTTTTCAGCGTGAACGTAGGCAGAAGTTGCATCGAATGCAATTTTGATGTCGTCTTCCAGAACGTGAGGAAGTAAACCGTCTACACCGTCAGCAGTGGTTTTTAAACCCATTTTCGCAGCACGTGCCAAACCTTCAGAAGTTGGGTCAATACCCACCATCCATACTGGCTCTAGAAATTCACTGCGTTGTAATTTATATAGCAAGTCAGTACCAATGTTGCCTGGACCGATCAATGCACATTTAATCTTCTTCATGAACAATTTCTCTTAAAAAACGCTCTTAAAATCTGGACTTATTCAGCAGCGAATGCAGCAGTTACAGAACCAAAACCTTCAATTTCAACCACGAATTCATCACCCGGGTTAGCGACAACCATAGGACCTAATGCACCTGTCAGGATGATGTCGCCTGCAAGTAAAGGACGACCACGACGTACCATTTCATCCGCCAGCCAAACCGCAGCGTTTAACGGGTTAGCCAGACATGCTTTACCAACGCCTTGAGACACGACTTCTTCACCGCGTTTCATGGTCATTTTGCAATTTACAAGATCAAGATTTTCAAGTTTCACAGGACGTGAACCCAAAACATAAGCCGCAGAAGAAGCGTTATCTGCAACCGTATCAATCAATGAAATTTTCCAGTTTTCAATCCGGCTATCGACTACTTCTACAGCAGGCAGTGCATATTCAGTCGCACTGATAATGTCTGCATAAGTGTGTTTTTCTTGGGTTAAATCTTTGTTGATGATTAACGCGATTTCTGCTTCAACTTTGGGTTGAATCAATAGACCCGCTGGAATCGCTTCGCCATCACCATAAGCCATGTCAGCAAACAACATACCGAAGTCCGGTTGGTCTACACCCAGCTGCGCTTGCACAACTTTAGAGGTCAAACCAATTTTACGGCCAACCAAACGACGACCTTCAGATAATGCGCGCTCTGTATTTACTTCCTGAACGGCGTATGCGATATCCACGTCAGCACTTTCGCCACCAAGTTGCGGGCGAACAGGGGCAATCGCAGTTTTTGATAATTCAGCGTTACGTAATGCTTGCGCAACTGATTCAACAACAGCAGAATTCGACATCAATGTTTCCTTAAACTGCAAAAATTGGACTTATACCGTTATCGATGGAAATGCGATGAACAACAAGAAGAAATCTGTGAACTGATCAAAGCCATCAGCAAAGGGCTGCTGCCCATCTTGGCAAACGCGTATATGTATAAACAGTTTTAGAATCGGAAAATTGCGCTTTTTATGCCAATACTTATTTTATTTATGACAATAGCTAATTCCTATAAATTAACTTGGTTTTATTTAAAAAAAACAGCCATATGAACCAAATATAAAAACTGTTTTCCCATATGAACTTAATGTCAGATTGTCAGATTCATGAAATAACCATCGATCTACGACTAAAAGACTAGATTGAATGCTTATTTTGAGTACAAAAACCCTATTTCAGCAGACCTAAAAATGTTATTTATATTTTTTAAAATCAACAAACTACAGCTACTTTATGAACCATAAAACCATTTTCAGTACAATTTTACTGATCATCCTTTCCTGCTCAACTTTCGCACAGAATTATCAGCAGTCACTAAAAGGCAAATACCTTGTTTTAGCGGATGCTGAATGCGCAGGCTTAAAATTTAATGCCCAGGCGACTGCTGCAGCATGGCAAAATGAAATGGACTGCAGCCACGGCTACTATAATAAAGATGCCTGGCGTATTACCTGGATTGCACCAGAAATTTTTGTCATGACTGAAGTGATTCGTCCCAATGAAATTTCACCGCCACGCAATGAAATTTATAAAATCATGAGTATTCAAAACAAAACCGTTACCGTCACCAATTACTGGACGGGTTGGGGCAATCACAAACCCGAACTACAAAAATTTAGAATGAAATAAAGATGAAACTTGTTTCATCACTACCGAGACCCTCTTTATTTCTTCCATCGGGGTAAATAAAAGACCCTTATGAAAGAAGTTCAAAAAAAAGGTGACTTTACATCACCCTTTTTAGTCTTCAGCTTGGATCAAACCGCCTGTTTCAAATTCACATGGTTTAATAAAAGCTGATGCAAATCTGCGACCTCATCTGCAATGGCCAGCGGATGATAGCGGGAAAGGACTTCCGGAGTATGGACCCCATAACTTACCCCTATACGCGGCATGGCAATATTTTGTGCCATTTCCAGATCATAGGAAGTATCACCGACCATGATCGCATGTTCAGCCTGGACACCAGTTTGGGTCAGAATTTCTTCCAGCATTAAAGGATGTGGTTTAGATCGGGTTTCACTGGCTGCACGTGTCGCCGCAAACAGCTCCATGCTTTGTGTCTGCTTTAAAACACGATCCAGACCTTTACGGCTTTTGCCTGTAGCGACTGCCAGTTTCACCCCTGCTTGAGCCAATGCTTCTAACATGTCGGCAACACCAGCGAACCATTGATCACCAGTTGAATTGGCAACATAGTGCTCTGAATAGGACTGTAAAATATCGGCATGTAACTCAGGCACAGCCGGAAATAAACGCTGTGCGACTTCCGGTAAACCTAGCCCGATAATACTTTTGGCATCTTCATCTGTTAAGGGTTGCTGGAATTGTTGTGCTGCGAACTGCAAACTCGCCACAATTTGACCGACCGAATCAAATAAAGTGCCATCCCAATCGAAAATAACCAGTTTTACAGGTGTGTTCATAAATGCTTTCCTAGTATTTGATTCAGTATTTAATTATTCACCTCCCCCTAGCCTTCTCCTACAAGGAGAGAGAAACCCTTTTGCTTAGTCATTCATTTTTTACTAAATCAAAATACTGACTACACGAAGTCTGAGTTAATGACAGAATATTTTACGTGATGTCCCCTCTCCTGAACGAGTTTAAAGCACTGCTTTAAACGATGTGCAAGAAAGGAAACTTGCGCAGCAATGCTGCTCAGGGAGAGGATTAAAACTTACTAGTCATCAAAAGTAACGACCGGCTTATCCTTCTTCTGCGCTCTGAGCTGCGCCACCAGACTCTGCATATCTTCAGGCAAAGGTGCTTCAATGATCGGATAACCCGGAATTTCCAGACGCATGGCATGTAAACATAAACGACGCGGCTTTGGCCCCTTATATTCAGTCTCATGACCGTATTTATCATCACCAATTAAAGGATGACCAATACTCAAACCATGTACACGAATCTGATGGGTACGGCCAGACAGTGGTGAAGCGTAAACCAGTGTGCCATGCATGAAACGCTCTGCTACCTTCCACTGGGTTTTACTGTCTTTACCTTCTTTAGAGACACGAACCCGGCGCTCACCATTGGCCAGCTCATAACGGTGCAAAGGGGCATCAATCAGCTGTTGATCCAGGCTCACCTGCCCTTTGACAATCGCGGCATAGGTTTTTTTGATTTTGTGTTCACGCAATAAATCTTGCAGCGTTTTTAAAGTACTGCGTTTTTTACTGATCATCACCAGTCCCGAAGTATCGCGGTCAATACGGTGAATCAGTTCCAGATATTTCTTGCCGGTGGCTGCACGCAGTCCTTCAATCAGCCCATACGCCACACCACTACCGCCATGCACGGCAATCCCTGAAGGTTTGTTTATTACCATCAGGCCTTCATCTTCATACACCACTCGACTAAGCAGGCTTTGCGCCACTTTATCCGATACTGGTGCCGCCGTTTCATCTTTAGGCTCAAAACGAATTGGTGCAACGCGAATCTGGTCACCAATATTCAGTTTGGTTTCCGCCTTAACGCGCTTTTTATTGACCCGAACCTGTCCTTCACGGATTAAACGATAAATCCGACTTTTTGGTACACCTTTAAGTCTGGAAAATAAAAAATTGTCGATGCGTTGACCCAATTGATGCTCGTCCACTTCAAACCAGGTGACACTTTGCCATTCTTGCGTAGAATTCATACAGTTACGATGACCCAAAAAATACTAAAATTGATTAAAAACTGATCACTTGGGCTATGCTTTACACAAGAAAGATAAGCTTAGCCCATAGGCAGATGATGCAAGGTTTGATATAGTCAGCGCACGGATACCACCGTTAGTGTGAAAAAATTTAATCACTTCAATCTTTTTTGAAGCTCAATATTAAATTTCACCATTCACATTAAATACGGAAAGGTCCCTAAAGAATATGCCGACGCCGAAGGCTTATTATATCGGCAAAAAAGCAAACTGTTGCGTTTAATTGTACTTCGTACATAAATCAGTTTGCCCTAAAAAATATGTCGCCAACCTAGTTGGTTTTTAAACGTAAACTGATACACATCAGATTAATCGCACCCTGAAGTCGCATTCAGGCTACAACGTTGATGCATTGGATCTGCACATAAAGCAAAGATACGATGATAATTCCGTATCAAGACGCCCGATCATGAATTAATGAAGGGACGATCTTCAAGCTACGTGACAGTGAAAGTTACTCACATCTAATGCACCGTTTGTCCGCCAGTGAATCGTTCAGGTGACTTTAATCGTTTATAAGATTGAAGCCGTATTGCCATCTTCAATACGTGAATCAAAAAACCGCAGCCCAAAAAAAGGCCGGTAAAAAAGCTCAGACCACAATTGCGTCATTTTGAGATCTGGGTGTTGATCCGTAATGTGTGATGTTCGCTACGTGTATAGCGATGTCCTGCTGTGTATCACTATTAGGTGTTACACCCATGAAACGTATGTTGATTAATGCAACACATGCCGAAGAGATTCGCGTTGCACTTGTCACTGGTCAGCGTCTTTACGATTTCGATCTAGAAAATCGTACCCGTGAACAAAAAAAATCCAATATCTATAAAGGTCACGTCACTCGCGTTGAACCTTCTTTAGAAGCTGTTTTTGTAGAGTATGGTGCAGGCCGTCAAGGCTTCCTGTCCATGCGTGAAATCGCAAACTCGTATTACAAGGCAGATCCTCGCCAAACTTCAAATATCCGCGAATTGATCACTGAAGGTACCGAACTTTTAGTCCAGGTGGAAAAAGAAGAACGTGGCAATAAAGGTGCTGCCCTTTCTACCTTCATTTCGCTTGCTGGCCGTTATTTGGTGCTTATGCCAAACAACCCGAAAGGTGGCGGTATCAGCCGTCAAATTTCCGGTTCAGTGCGTGAAGAACTGAAAGAAATGTTGGCCTCACTGAATATTCCGCGTGGCATGAGCGTGATTGTGCGTACTGCAGGTATTGGCCGCTCGCAAGAAGAATTGCAACTTGACTTGCAACACTTGATGGATCTTTGGGCCCAAATCCAAAACACCGCAAGTTCTGGTCCATCACCAATGCTGGTCCATCAAGAAGCCGGTGTGGTAACACGCGCAATTCGTGACTATTTACGTGATGATGTTGCAGAAATCCTGATTGACTCGGAACAAGCCTATAACGAAGCCTATAACTTCGTGAAAGCAGTAATGCCACGTCAAATCGACAAGCTCAAAACCTATACTTTAAATGAGCCTTTATTTGCCCATTTCGGTATTGAAAGCCAGATTCAGACGGCTTATGAACGTGAAGTAAAACTTCCTTCTGGCGGTTCAATCGTGATTGACCAGACCGAAGCTTTGGTATCGATAGATATTAACTCGGCTAAATCGACTCGTGGTCACGACGTTGAAGACACTGCTTTAAACACCAACTTAGAAGCAGCAGAAGAAATTGCGCGTCAACTGCGTTTACGCGATATCGGTGGCTTGGTGGTGATCGATTTCATCGACATGACCAAAGACCGCAACCAGCGCATGGTTGAAGCGAAACTGCGTGAAGCGACCCAAAGCGACCGTGCCCGCATCCAGTTCGGTCAATTGTCGCGTTTTGGCTTAATGGAAATGAGCCGTCAACGCTTGCGTCCATCGCTGGAAGAAGCAACCGGTTACGTTTGCCCACGCTGTCATGGTACAGGCATGGTACGTGACTTACGCTCTTTATCATTGTCGATTATGCGTAAAGTGGAAGAAATTGCACTGCGTGAACGCCACGGTGAAGTTCAGGTTGAAGTTCCGGTTGAAATTGCCGCATTCTTATTGAATGAAAAGCGTCACAGCCTGGTTTACCTGGAACAAACATCGAACGTCCGTGTAACCGTATTGCCTCACCCGCACCTGGAAACACCACATTACGAAATTTCCTATAATCCTGAAGGTTTTGCCCCAACCAGCTATGAACGTACCGAAGCAACCCGTTCAAGTGAAAAAGAGTTGGGTTATGAAGCATCTGAATGGCATTTAGGTGAAGAGCAACAAGTCCAGCAAGCTGCTCAACAAGCCTCAAGCCAGCCAGAGCGCAACAACAAGAAAAAACAGCAGCAACCTGCTATTCAACAACAAACTCAAGCCGCTGCCCCTGCTGCACCGTCTACAAGTCCATGTGCCTGGTTAGAAAACCTGTTTGTACAAAAACAGGCAACCACTGTAGATCAAGCACGCACTGCTAACAACGCCGCTGCTGCCATCGAGCAAATGGTCAATGCTGGTGCCGTGAGCCGCGGTCAATTCGGTCAGATGGCAACAGCTGTCGAGACCGCACCTGTTGCGGCAACAAGCAGCAATGCTTACTTAACGCCAAATGTTCCTGCCAGTAACAAACAGGAACAGCGTGAAGTTGCAGATAAATATTCTGACAAGGAAGAAAAATCGCAACGTCACAATAAAAAGCGTAACAAGCCTAAAGAGCAACGTGAACAAGTTCAGTACGACAATCAGCAAAATCAAGTGCATGAAGAAATTGTTCAGGTTTCCCGTCATGAGCAACGTCAAGAACAACGTCCGGAACAGCGCCAGGATTCACGTGAAAACAAGCGCCCTTCTCGTCGTCAACACGCTGAACAACAACATGCTGATCAGCAAACCGAGCAAAATGCTGTGCCACGCCGTGACCGTCGTAACCAGCAACGTCCGGAACGCCCAAATCGCCACCGCGATCAGAGCGTATTAAACGAACAGCCAGCGCAACAAACTGCAGCTGCTGTAGTCGTAAATGAACGGGAACCTAAGGTCGAAGTGATTGATACACCTCGTCAGGAAGTTCTGCCAACTGCATTGTTGGTCAATGTTGATCAGGCAAAAACCGAAATTGTTGCATTAAATTCAGCACCTGCTGCAGTTGAAGCACCAATTATTCAGGCTGCTCCTGTAACAGTTGAAGCACAAGTGCCGGTCATCGAGAAACCAGTGGTCGTGCAGGAAGAAAAACCTGCTGCAGCTGAAACTCATGAACCACACAAGCCACGTCCTGCAGAAAAACGTGCCAGCAACGATCCGCGTATGCGTCGTCGCCAAAAACGTGAAGCTCAGGCAAGACAGGCTCAGGCGCCGAAGTTAAGCCCTTCTCAGGTTCCAACTTTGAGTCAATACACCGTGATCAGTCTCATTCGCCATGTCTATGGTGAAGATTGTTCAGTGCTGATTGAACAGTTTGGTTTAATTCCAACGTTCAACCGTGCCCTGGTGAAATTTACCGAGCAATATGCTGCAACACTCGCGACTCAGACAACTGAAGCACCAGCACAGCCGGTAACACGCGATGTAGCAGTCACCAAAGCAGAACCTGAAGCAGAACCTGCACCAGTGCTGGACTTGACACCACCAAAACCGGTGTCTGACAAACGTGTAGCAAATGATCCACGTGAACGTCGCCGTTTGGCAAAACAGGCTGCTGAACAAGCTTTAGAGCAAGCAAAGCAGGCGCATAGTCAACCTGAAGCTACTCCAGCTGAAGCAATGCCGGCCGAAACTGTTGCTGTAACAGAAGCAGAAACAGCGCCAGCCGAAGTGGCCGATCCTGTTGTGACTGAAGTAGTTGCTGAACCTATTGCAGAAACTATTGTTGCTGCTGAAACGGTAATTGCTACAAAGGAAACCGAACAGGCTGCCGAACCCGTACAAGCTGAATTGGCGGTAGAAGCTGCTCAGGACGCACAAACTCAGGTCGAGCCAACCGCAGAAGCTGAAAAAACCGAAGGGGAAGATGGAGACAAACCTGTCCGTCCTCGTCGTCCTCGCGGTCGTCCACCAAAGAAAGCAACACCTGCAAATGAGTCGTAATTTGTTTTAAATTAGCTCTCGTGCAGTGAAATAAAAAAACCTAGTCATTCCGGTGACTAGGTTTTTTTTGATACTTTTGTCGGATTAGGTTGATTGCACTAGATTGAAACGATTAAAAGACAAGTGTACAAATCACAGCAAGCGTATTGCGAACAAATAGACTGTATTGGATTATGAAAAAATAAATAGGATTCATATGAACCACACTACACCGAGCGATCTTATTGGTATTGCGGATGTTGCAGCAAAAATACCTAAATTCATCAGCAAAGTCCCTCATTTATTGAGTGGTCTCAAACAAGCCTATTTGCGTACATCCAATACTCCAGCAGGCTTGGGTATTGCCTTTGAAAAAGCGGTAAAACATAATCCGCACGGCATGGCTTTATTATTTGAAGATCAGAAATTCAGTTATCAGGAACTGAATGAATGGGCCAACCAAATTGGACACTTCTATTTATCGCTCGGTGCACAAAAAGGCGATGTGATTGCGGTGATGGTAGAAAACCGTCCGGAACTGATTGCCACAGTTATCGCCCTGGCAAAAATTGGCGTCACCTCTGCTTTGGTCAACACCTCACAAAGCGGTAAAGCACTGACCCACAGCATCAATCTGGTGAAGCCGATTGCCGTAATTGCCGGTGAAGAATGCCGTGCAGCTGTAGAAGACGTTCGTCAGGACCTAGAACTGGCAGCAGACCGTTTTCACTGGTTTGCCGATCAAGCCACACAGGTGGATGCCGGTAAAGCACCTCCGGGCTGGACCAACCTTGCGGAAAAAGCCGACCAATTTCCAAAATTTAATACTCCGACCACGCACACCATTCAAGGTAAAGATGGCTTATTTTACATCTATACCTCAGGCACGACCGGCCTGCCTAAAGCGGTCATTTTCACCCATAGCCGCTGGACTTTGGCTTATGGCACCTATGGTCACGTGCTGGATTTAAAACCTGATGACGTCATGTACTGCACCCTGCCGCTGTATCATGCCACGGGTATTGTGGTGTGCTGGTGTGGCGTGATTGCAAGCAGTGCAACATTTGCATTACGCCGTAAATACTCAACCTCTGCCTTCTGGAAAGATGTCAAAAAATTTGATGCATCAGCCATCGGTTATGTCGGTGAACTGTGCCGCTATTTAATGGATGCTCCCCCATCTGAACTGGAAAAAGGTCACCGTGTCACCAAAATGATCGGTAATGGCATGCGCCCGAATATCTGGGATAAATTCAAGGAACGCTTTGGCATTGAAGAGGTACTTGAGCTGTATGCATCCAGTGAGGGTAATGTAGGCTTTAGTAACGTGTTTAACTTTGACAACACGGTCGGCTTCTCTCCAACACCTTATGCGATTATTGAATTTGATAAGGAAAGTAATCAGCCGGTGAGAGATGCCAAAGGCTGGTGTAAAAAAGTGAAAAAAGGTGAAGTCGGCTTACTGGTGGGCAAAATTACCCGCCGTTCACCTTTTGACGGCTATACCGATCCGGAAAAAAATAAATCCGTCATTATGAAAGATGTGTTTAAACATGGAGATGCTTTCTTTAATACCGGTGATTTAGTACGCGATATCGGTTTCCGTCATGCCCAGTTTGTAGACCGTCTCGGGGATACTTTTCGCTGGAAAGGCGAAAATGTGTCTACCACTGAAGTTGAAAATGTAGTCAGTGAATATGAAAAAATTGCTGAGGCAGTAGTTTACGGGGTAGAAATTCCCCATACCAATGGACGTGCCGGTATGGCAGCCATTACCTTGAATGCGGGTGCAGAATTAACTGCACAAGACTTAAAGCAAATGGCAAGCGAGTTCAAAAAATGTTTGCCAGCTTATGCTGTTCCGGTATTTTTACGTGTTCAGTCTCAAGTTGAAACGACAGGCACATTTAAATATCAAAAGAATACCCTCAAAGAACAGGCTTTCAACCCCAACAAGACCGAGGATCGTTTACTGGTCCTTCTGCCAAATGCGACAGAATATTGTGATTTAACTGCGGAAATCTTCAGCAATATTCAAGCCTATCAATACCGTTTCTAATTGCAGAACCGCTATTTTTTTATAAGATTAGGCAAATTTGTTGTATTTATAATCAAACATCAACAAGTTTGCTAATTTTTACTTGCGCTCGTTTGATAACTTGCTACAATACGCTCCATCAAAACGAAGTGGTGTTGAGAAAACTCTTTCTTTTCTTGCACTGCACATTCGGACAAGTTCTGAATGTTGGTTCAGGGTCGTTAGCTCAGCTGGTAGAGCAGCGGACTTTTAATCCGTTGGTCCCGCGTTCGAATCGCGGACGACCCACCACTTATTTTGATTGATCTAGAGATGGGTCGTTAGCTCAGCTGGTAGAGCAGCGGACTTTTAATCCGTTGGTCCCGCGTTCGAATCGCGGACGACCCACCATCTTTCCAAAGGCTTCTGACATGAAGCTTTTTTAGCTTTTAAAGCACATTTTCTGAATGGGTCGTTAGCTCAGCTGGTAGAGCAGCGGACTTTTAATCCGTTGGTCCCGCGTTCGAATCGCGGACGACCCACCATTCTTTCTTAGGGCTTCTTTCTGTACTACAATAGAAAAGAAACCTGCAATATTCCGACCAAGACAAACCACACCGTTTCGGTTGATTCGCCATTCTCGAAATTTTGCTAGACCGATGTTGCAAAACACAATGCTTCAATGCATCTGTAAAAAATCTTCGATTTTTTTTCTTGCACTCGGGTGAACCCTTAAAGCGATGCTTTAAGTTCACTAATCCTTGCTCAGGGTTGTTAGCTCAGTTGGTAGAGCAGTAGACTCTTAATCTATTGGTCGAGGGTTCGAGCCCCTCACAACCCACCAGATTTTTTATTATTCATCTTATATCCACACGCCCATATAATAAAAAGTGCTCCACATTTACAGCATTTCTCCCCCTCTTGAATTGCAAGTCTGGTTAAATGAAAACACCATCCAATTTTTCTTTAACTGACTTTCTCTTTAACCAAACGATATGCCTGTTGTGGAAAGGGATTGCCTTCGGCAAAATATTGCTCGTTTAAGACAGAAGCATGCGCAATCTTGTCCAAATCCATGACCAGATTTTGATCTTTATCAATATCATAGAAAAATTCCACCCCATTTGAGCGATGCAAAATCACCTGATGATTTTGCCTATCATACGACCAGTGATCTTGCCGATGATACAGATTTGAAGCGAAGCTGATTTGCCCCGAATGGATCAGGGTGCGATGGGCAATTCCATCCTCCTGTAAATTAATAATATAATCTGCTGTACCATCTTTACATCTGACAAAAGGATCATCACAACTGATCGTGGCTTGATAACGGCCAATATAAGGCTCGGCACAGTCTGGAATGGCTTTTTTGATTCTAGATTCTGCCTGTTCCACCGGAACAGTCGCCCGCCCTGCAACATCAGTCAGGCTTCTAGCCTGCTCATCGCTATTCGTTGGAGTTTCTTTTTTGATTTGTTGCGCGACAGAGTCTTCTAAAGGCTTATTGCAACCCACCAAAGCTGCACAAATCACCCCCAAGAAAAAACCACAATAATTCGCTTTTCGAAACACCGCTCTCCCTCCTGAGAGTTAAATTTTATTTGGCTGTCCATAGCCATATTTGCCGATGTACACAATAAAGACTAAAGCACGGATCATCATTTTACCCTCATACATATGGGAATATTTTGTTGATTTTTATTCATATAAATCAACTTATTCAACAAAACATATCTTAAATGACGACCTCTCAATTAAGCCCTTAGCTTTACATAAATTAACTATTTTTTATGGCATGCCCCTTTAAAAAGAAGGGTTCATCTCCATTTTTTTATTACAGGCATGTTGTTTTAACTGCTTTGTTATTTTTATTAAGGAGACCTAGATGGCCAATGTTGGTTTATATCGCTCTAAGCGTCAGAACATGATTGCAGGTGTAATGGGCGGTATTGCTGAACGTTTTGGTTGGAATGCGACTTTACTGCGCATTATTTTCGTTCTGGTTTCTGTCATGAGCGCAGCATTCCCGGGAATCTTGGTGTATTTAATTTTGTGGCTGGTGATCCCTAAACAGCCCAATACCATGTTTGGTCAGGCATCAGCCTATAACAACCCGATCCGCACGGTAAATCCAGATCAAAATCGCTAACATCATGTTGAACTCCATGAGTTGAGTTCGTTTTATGCTACGACTTTTCCCCCAATCAGTCGTAGCTTTTTTTTTGCTTCATTTCTGCTTTATGCCGCTACATTCAACTGCTGGTTCAATGCCGCAATTATATCGGCACGGCTAATAATGCCGACCATTTTCTGTTTTTCCACCACAGGAATATAGTTAAATGAACGCTCGACAAAATAAGGCACCAGGTCCTGAATCGGTTGCTCCGGCTTTACCGTCACCACCTGGCGCACCATAATATCCTTGACCTGACGCTGCCAGGTGGTTCTTAAATCGGTTGCACGTTTAAACCATTCCACCACTTCATATAAAGCCAGCGTACCAACCAGTTGCTGCTGGGCATTGATCACAGGCAGACTCATTAAATTCATGTGTTTGAATTTATCCAGTGCAGAATGGATATCATCATTTTCATTCAAGCTAATCACATCTTTGGTCATGATGTCCTGACACTTAAACTGGCTCATGCCCCGAGCATTGGCTTTTTCTTGGGCTGCTAAAATAATTTTTTGCAGGTCATATTCACTAATATCCAGCAGCTCGGTCTGCTGATCCAATGTGGCCTGAATATCTTGCGGTTGAATGGTGACTTTTTGCGTGGGTGTCGGGTCTTGAGAACGCTGGTTGATCTGGGCGACTTGCGGATACTGTTTTCCTAAAAGACGGTTAAAGATAATCGCTACAAACATCAACAGGACCGAATTTAATAAAACCGGATAAAAAATAAAATAATATCCCAGCTCATGGACCGCTTCGCCACCTAAAACCGCAGTAATCGCCACTGCCCCACTCGGTGGATGCAATGAATCGGTGGTCATCATCAGAAAAATAGACAATGCCACCGCCACACTAAAGGCTTCTGTCAGGTTTGGAATATAGGCCGCACAGGTCACCCCAATGACTCCTGCAATGATATTTCCAATCACCATATTCCACGGCTGTGCCAAAGGACTGGCAGGCACGGCAAACAATAATACTGAAGATGCACCCATCGGCGCGATATACCATGCATTGATATCTCCCAGCACCCACCAACTTATGAAAGATGAAAGTGTCAGTCCAAGTAATGCACCCAGACCGCACAGCAGGCGATCTTTTAGAGGAAGAATCTTGAAATTGGGTTTTAGAGTATTCAGCCATTCGAGTCGGGAATGAAACACAGCACGCCTTTTATTGTTTTGGGGAAGAAGTTGCAAATTATAGAATGCTAATGATTAAAGATGTATTTATTTTATATCTTATATTTATCAATAAATCTGTGAATCATTTTTAAACAGCTGATTTCTTGTCCTGAAACCTTTGCCACACCTTTGCAAAATCCTTATACTTAGAGCCAATTTTTCTCTAATTTTAATGGATGCTACATGAGTCGCGCCATATCGCATATTGATACATTTCAAGGCTTAATTCTTGCCTTACAAAACTACTGGGCTGAACAAGGTTGTGTAGTGTTACAACCTTACGATATGGAAATGGGTGCAGGGACATTCCACACTGCAACTTTCCTTCGTGCTTTAGGGCCAGAAACATGGAACGCGGCTTACGTACAACCTTCACGTCGTCCGAAAGATGGCCGTTATGGTGAAAACCCGAACCGTTTACAACATTATTATCAGTTCCAGGTGGTGCTTAAGCCCAACCCGGACAATATCCAGCAGCTTTATCTCGATTCGTTAAAAGCCATTGGTATTGATACCCTGACCCACGATATCCGTTTTGTGGAAGATAACTGGGAATCACCAACTCTCGGTGCTTGGGGCTTGGGCTGGGAAGTTTGGTTGAACGGTATGGAAGTGACCCAGTTCACTTACTTCCAGCAAGTCGGTGGTGTTGAATGTTACCCGGTGACAGGCGAAATCACTTACGGTCTGGAACGTCTGGCGATGTACCTGCAAGGTGTAGACTCGGTTTATGATCTGGTCTGGACCAAAGGCCAGTTCGGTACGGTAACTTACGGTGACGTATTCCATCAAAACGAAGTTGAGCAATCGACTTATAACTTTGAATATGCACCAGTCGACAAGATGTTTGAGCTGTTCGATTTCTACGAAGCTGAAGCAACGCGCTTAATGGAAGCTGAACTGCCATTACCGGCCTATGAACAGGTGATTAAAGCATCTCACAGCTTTAACCTGCTGGATGCTCGCGGTGCGATTTCCGTGACTGAACGTCAACGTTATATTTTACGTGTCCGTACATTGGCGCGTGCCATTGCACAAAGTTACGTGGCAGCACGTGCGAAACTGGGTTTCCCAATGGCGGAACCACACCTACGTGACGAAGTATTGGCGCAGTTAAAAGCACAAGTTGAAGCAGAAGCAGCTCAAGCAGAAAAAACAGCGGAGAACAAATAATGTCTAAACATACTGTTTTATTTGAACTTGGCTGTGAAGAACTTCCACCGAAAAGCTTAAAAAAATTACGTGACGCCCTTCAGGCCGAAACTGAAAAAGGCTTAAAAGATGCTGGTCTGGCTTTCGACTCAATTGAAGCTTATGCAGCACCACGCCGTTTGGCATTGAAAATTATCAATGTGGACGGTGCGCAAGCAGATACACAAAAACGTTTTGACGGTCCTGCAAAACAAGCCGCCTTTGATGCTGAAGGCAAACCAACCAAAGCACTTGAAGGCTTTATGCGCGGTCAAGGCATCACTGTTGATCAGGTATCGACTTTCCAAGCCGGTAAAGTGGAAAAAGTGTGCTACTTAAAAGATGTCAAAGGTCAAAGCCTAGACGTACTTTTACCACAAATTTTACAAGCTGCTTTAGACAACCTGCCAATTGCTAAACGCATGCGTTCTGCGGCAAGCCGTACCGAATTTGTACGTCCAGTTAAATGGGTCGTGTTGCTTAAAGACAATGATGTGATTGATGCAAGCATTCAAGATCACAAAGCAGGCAACGTGACCTATGGTCACCGTTTCCATGCGCCTGAAGCCATTAGCTTAGCCAATGCTGATGAATATCTGCCTAAATTAAAAGCAGCGCACGTTGTAGCGTCGTTTGAAGAGCGCCAAGCCATCATCGACCAACAAGTGAAAGCGCTTGCTGATGAAGTGAATGCGATTGCAATCGTTCCCGCTGACCTTCGTGACGAAGTGACTGCATTGGTTGAGTGGCCTGTTGCGCTTCGTGCAAGCTTTGAAGAACGTTTCCTTGCTGTTCCTCAAGAAGCATTGATCACCACCATGCAGGACAACCAAAAGTACTTCTGTTTGGTAAATGCTGACAACAAACTTCAACCGTACTTCATTACCGTTTCAAACATTGAGTCTAAAGATCCGACTCAAATTATTGAAGGTAATGAAAAAGTTGTTCGTCCTCGTTTGTCGGATGCTGAATTCTTCTTCTTGCAAGATCAAAAGCAACCGCTTGCATCGCGTAAAGAGAAATTGGCCAAGATGGTATTCCAGGCAGAACTTGGCACACTTTGGGACAAATCAACACGTATTGCAAAACTGGCTGTCGCATTGGCTCCAATCACTGGTGCGAACCCTGCGGATGCTGAAAAAGCTGCCCTGCTTGCGAAATGTGACTTAACTTCTGAGCTTGTTGGGGAATTCCCGGAACTTCAAGGGATTGCGGGTACTTACTACGCACGTCTTGAAGGTGAAAATGCTGAAGTTGCTGAATCTTTAGGTGAGCAATACTTGCCTAAATTCGCAGGTGACGTGTTACCGAAAACCAAGACTGGTACAACCATTTCCCTTGCCGACCGTTTGGATACCTTGACCGGTATTTTCGGTATTGGTCAAGCGCCTACAGGTTCTAAAGACCCGTTTGCACTGCGTCGTTCTGCGATTGGTATTTTGCGTCTAGTGACTGAAAACGAGCTTGATGTGTCGATTGAAGACCTGATCAAACTTGCTTTAGCTGCGTATGGCGATGTATTGAAAGATCACGACAAGACTTTGGCAGATGCAGTTGCATTCCTTGAAGGTCGTTACCGTGCGAAATACGAAGACCAGGGCGTGGCTGTTGATGTGATTCAAGCTGTTCAAGCATTGTCGCCAAAATCTCCACTTGATTTTGACAAGCGTGTAAATGCAGTAAATCACTTCCGCGCGTTGCCTGAAGCTGCTGCACTTGCTGCTGCAAACAAACGTGTTGCCAACATTCTTGCAAAAGAAGCTGCACCTGAAGGAAGCGTCATTGAAGCAAACCTGGTTGAAGATGCTGAAAAAGCATTATTCGCTGAACTTGCGAAAATCACACCTGTGGTTGAGCCGTTATTTGCTGCCAAAGACTACACTGCTGCATTGTCTGCTTTAGCTGCCCTTCGTGCGCCAGTGGACGCGTTCTTTGATGGCGTGATGGTGATGGCTGATGATGCGAACCTGAAAGCAAACCGTTTACGTATGCTTGCTCAGCTTCGTGAATTATTCACTAAGGTTGCAGATATTTCGGTGCTTCAACACTAAGTTCTGATGTAATAAAAAACCCGCTTTAGAGCGGGTTTTTTATTACTTCTTAGGAAGTGTATTTCCATCTGTCGATATTAAGGTTCTACTTAATAGAAATCTTCTAGGTATAAATTCTTCTAGATTACCCGCTTCATTTATAGTTATATGCGCAATGCCTTTTTGATCAAATAATTCATAATCTAAGGGATATTTAGCAAAAGGATTATAAAAAATATAGGTGCCATCTATTAAAGACTCCATATAAATCTCTTTTTTAATTCCCATATTAGTTTCAGGAATCATACTGTCAGGGTCTTCATTAGTATGTAAGGTTGTGAAAAAGCATCCTTTATTAAAATCATTTATCTGTGCTAAAGCTCTAACTTTCCCCCAAGTAGCTAAAGGGTTGTAAATAACAGCACTGATATTTTCATATTCTGGAGTAGTAAAAAAACCTAGCGGAATTTCCGCACCATTTTCTTTTGTAATAAAATCCATTTTATCTTTAGGAATATAATTTAAATTCTGACTTAGTGCTTTTTCCTCATTTAAGTAAATACCGTACAGTACTGCGATAATCCCTCTATGTCCTATAAAGTGGGCATGAGGTCTATCAAATGAGTTGAGTCCAAGAATAAATGGCTTACCAATTACATGAGAATGATTTTTATATGATTTATCAAATTTTTTATTTTTTGAAACAATTGAATTAGCAATTCTAATAATTGACTTCCTGTTAAATTCCTTAAAATCTATATCAAAGTTTTGATGAGCATTATCGAATCCATAAGCAGGTAATCCATCTTGTTCAGGATTAGCAATTGTTGCTTCTATACAGAACTTAAGTCCATTTTTTTCACAGACAAAATCTGGAGCATAATAGGAATAATCAACATTTACATTATTTCCATTTAAGACAGCATTCAGATACAACTCCCAAAAAGATGATTCAAATGTGCTCTGAAACTCTTGTACAAATTTATTATCTCTATCAGTGAATCCTGTAGCCCATTTATCAAGAACCTCTCGTTCAGCATATAAATTTGGATGACTTAAAGTTTTAAAAATCATATTTTGCTTTTGTTCTTCAACAATAGGAGTAAATAAGTCCATCAATACAAAGCTTCTTTTAAATATCAAAAACTTATTACATTTTAGTTCATAATTTACTCAAAAATATTTCTTAATCAAATTTTTAATTTATTTTCTATTTACTTAAAAGGAATATAAAAATAAACACTATAGGCATATCCCTATATATTCCCTATACTCAAACTAACAACACTCAACAAGAAAGAATCATATGAAATTGAAAATGCTTATTTTGACTGGTCTTGCGGGTATTGCTGTTACGGCGTGTACGACTGCACCTAAAATCCCACAACTTGAAAACGGCGTATTACAAGAAGTTCAGAATCTGGAAGTCTACCCAGACACAGTGGATAACAAAGCCAAACTGACTAAATTTATTGATAAATGCGTGATTGAATTTACTGGCAACCTCAAAGCAGGGAAATCCATAGAACACTGGTCATTTAAAGGCAATACCCTGATTTCAGGTGGCGCAACCACCTTTGCACAAGATGGTTCAAGCACCGCCAATAATTTTGACCTGCATAGCCCAGAAGTACAAAAAAACTTCCTTGCCCTGCGCAATCATTTCCATAAAGATGCCTTAGCCCAATGTAACTAACTCTCCCCCAGAATCACTGAATCTATTGGGACTTGGTGATTCTTTCTTTATACAGTCAAAGAGATAGAGAAACCAAACTTCCAAGTGTATGGCTTAAAGCAGCATGACTCTTATAAAATATTAAAAATCAAAAACTTATATAATTTAATTTGTAAATTATTTTCACATATTGAGTCAGATTGTTATTCGGTGTTGCAAAAACGTGTGAATTTAATCTCTGATTCCGAACTCCTCCATTAAACTGGTTATGATGGTGCTCTTATAACTCGGTAAACACTCGAGTTTTATCATGCAAGGATAAATCGGGCTATGAAAACAATCAGAATAATGGTGATGAGCACAGCACTTTTAGCTTGTACTTCCCTTTTTGCTAACCCGGACACCAAAGCAACTTCAGAGCTAAAAGTTAAACACAGTGATCAAAATACTGCTGACCACGTGCATGGCAGTCAAAAAGGGATGAGTAAAACTCGAACTGCAAAGCCAGACTCCCCAGAAAACATCCAGAACTTTGCCGCTGAAAATGCTCCTCCAAGTAAAAATAGCAATCATTCACATCCCAGCAATATGGATATTAACGGTCAAACCCATGCGGAACTGAATCCATATTCTGAAAAAGCAGCTTCAGCCGATCCCACTCAGGAAATTGAAAAATAAGGTATCTTTTTAAATGACTGTATAAAAAGCTCATTTTCACGAGCTTTTTTTCTTCGATAAAACAATCGGAAGATTGAGCTTAAATGTAATGAATCTGTATTAATTTCGCCACATTTCACATTTCCCCCTCAATTTACTCTTAGAATAAAATCCAATAGAAAATTGAATTAGATTGCAGCCATTACTCGAACAGGAATTATCCTTACAATGAAAATGATGAAAACGGTATTGATTACAAGTGCCATTTTGGCATCCACCTCTGTTTTGGCTCAAACCAGTACCACAGCTCCAGCACACAGCCACCCTGCACCTTATGGGGATAATCCCAATATCTTTAAAGTGCTCGGCCATAAGGCCCAGCAGAAGGTTCAGAACACAGCGGAAAAGGTGGATACCGCGGCGCAAAAAGGGGTAGCCAAAGTCAAACCCAAAGTCGAAAATGCCTGGGAAGACACCAAGGATTTTGCCACTGAAAAATCAGCCATTGCCAAAGAAAAGTCACAACACGCAGCAGCCACGGTCAATCAGAAAATAACTGAAACTAAGGATCATATTATCGGCAGTCCAAATGATCAGCCTGCACCGATTATTTCGCATCCGCTCAGTGAATCTTCAACCAGTAATTAATTTGCACCTACATATGACTGGCTGCTCAAGTACAAGCTGTATAGGAAAACCAACGCCGATTTATAAATCAAGCTGACTATAAGCAATCAGCCTCTGTGTGAGAGGCTGATTGAAAAGATAAATTAATTGACCTGCCGAATCGGCTGTCCTGCTTTAAAGGCCAGTACGTTCTGCTGCATTTGCTGCACAATCCGTTGCCGTGCATCGACACTACCCCATGCACTATGCGGAGTAATGATCAGGTTGGGAATATCATCAGCTAACAGCACATTACCTTGTTTAGGCGGCTCAACCATGAGCACATCGGTGGCAGCCCCAGCAATTTTGCCCTGACGCAAGGCATCAGCAAGCGCGGCTTCATTGACGATTCCACCGCGTGCGCAGTTAATTAAAAATGCGCTTGGTTTCATGGCATCGAAAGCCTGGGCATCAATTAAATCACGGGTATCGTCAGTTAAGGGACAATGTAAAGTTAAAAAATCGACTTGCGGCAACAGTTCGGCAAAAGGTACACGGCTCGCATCACCAGGACGGTTCGGCAATGAGCAGACCAAAACCGTCATGCCAAAAGCTTCAGCCAGCTTTGCCACAGCCTGACCCAATTCACCATAACCGACAATACCCAGCGTTTTGCCTGACAACTCAATAATCGGGAAATCCAGCAGGCAGAACTGTGAAGCCTTATTCCACTCGCCTTGCTTTACGGCACGGTCGTATTTGAATAATGATGTTGCTAAGGCCAGCATTAAGCTTAAAGTATGCTGTGCCACTGCCGCAGTGCCATACCCCTGACAGTTGCATACCACAATGCCTTGTTTACGTGCCTGAACCAGATCAATATTATTGGTGCCCGTTGCGGAAATTAAAATCAGTTTTAACTGTGGACATTGTTGCAAGGTAGCAGCATCGACCACGACTTTATTACTGATAATGACCTCTGCCTCTTGTACACGTTCGAGCAGCTGTGCCTGGGTCGTCGTTGGAAAAAGTTTCAGCTCATCAAATACAGCTTCAAGCTGACTGAAATCCAGATCATTTTTATCCAGCGATTCATAATCTAAAAATACGGCTTTCATGCTGCTTCCCTTGGCTGAGTTTGATGAATATCTAAAAATTATTGCCCAGACATTAAAAGCCAGTTTTACATTCTTTTTCAACCAAATTTAGAGATGAAAAATACAAAACCCACTATTTAGTGGGTTTGTTGATATGCAGCTGAATTGACTTGTAGATTTCATAAAATACATAAATTGCCAGGGCAAACACCACACAAGCATTCCCCCGCCCATAATGATATAAGTCGGATCTAGACTGTCTGCAAAAGCATAGCAAGGTATGAATATAGAGATGAGGGTTAAAAGTACAGCCGGTATAAAATCACGTTTCATCCTGAAGCACCCGTTATTTATTGTTTAATTTTGAGTCATAAGAACTTGCCTTACCGTTCTATCTTAGACCGATTTAAAGATAAAGCAAGTGATCAAAATTAAAACAAATTGGGGTGAATGCTCAACCCTGAATCTATAGGCTATAGCACAGATAACGGGTCAGGCTGGGTCACAAATTGTGCAGTTTCAGGAGCATCTTCCACAAACTCATGACTGCCATATTCGTTATTGCTCAAGTTTAAATGCTTATAACTGAGCAGATAAAAATCACTATATTTTTTAATGACCAAGGGATGCATCCCAGCGGCTAAAGCTTCCTGTTCCCTGAACAGTTTCATCACTTGCCGGTCATTCATGGCCACGATAAAACGTTCGTCATTCATTGAAATGTGTACCAGTCCACTGCCCTTGGCAAAGATCGGCATCAGAAATTTATGATTCAGGGCGATGGCACTGGCCGCATAGCTTTCAATCTTCTGGCTAATCACATTAAATACCAGACCATGACCAAAACAGTCCAGTAACTGACTGCGATTTTCCTGCGGCAAATTGACCTGTATGCCCAATTTCAGTAAATCTTGCTGACTGACCTGTTTATTGCGCAGCAATTCCCTGAGTAAATTATTCTTTAACTTGGCATCAAAAAACTGGCTGTCCAGCTGCAAATCATTATTGACCAGAATGGAACCCAAGGCATTGCGGTGTCGGGGCAACAGGTTTTCAATGACTTTACGATAGTAAAACTTGCTGTTCTTTTTCACCTGACGGATTTTGCGATAAAAATAGCTGGCATCAAACTCATGCAATAAAAAGTCATGCAGCAGTTCTGAATTGGCCAGTACCGCAATGGCATCGTGTCCGGTAAAAGGCAGGTTCAGGGTCTGAATTTTTGGCAGCACCTGTTCAAGTTTTAAATAATGCGCACGGTCTTCCGGACAATAAGGGTCATAGACCACAATATATTCACGTTCCGCTGCAACATCCTGAGGCTGAATGCGCATATGGGCATTCTGTTCAGGATGAAAGAACATGTTATAGCGCGGGTCTTCGACTTCTTCAGGATTAATGGAATACTGCGGCACCAGCGCCACTACGCGCTTTAAATCCAGCAGGTTGGAATACTTGATGACCGCATACCCGCCCATGGAACCACCATAGCCAATCCGGGTTTTAAACGGTGCAATCAGTTCCTGAATCTGGGCAAACATCTCGCGCATCGAACTTTCAGGAAACCAGGATTTCTGCTTCGGCATAATGCCAATCACGTTAAAGTTATACTTATGCAGTGATTTTTCCGCATTAATCGACAGTCCTTTAGCGCGGGTAATTAAATCGCCAAAAGAAAAAATCAGTTCATCCGATGAGCCTTTCAGAAAGATTGCACGAATTTGTTCGTCTTCAAAAATAATGTGTTTATCCATTTCCACACCGAAGCAAATCGGCCCTTTATCAGAATCAATGCTACAAATAGACACCTTGCCTATTTACGAAAAGCGACTATGGTATTTTATAGATGCCATGAAGATTAAAAAGCGCAAAATATGACACAATCACTTCATCCTGCTGCTCAAAAAGGCTTCAGTTCTGCCGCTGAACTTTATCAACAAGTTCGTCCGAGTTATCCACAAGACATCGTCAATTGGCTACGTGATCAGCTCCAACTGGGTGAACAGTCGCAGGTGGTTGATCTGGGTGCAGGTACTGGCAAATTCTTACCTTACTTAAAACAGCTGACCTCACACATCATTGCCATTGAGCCGATTCAGGCCATGCTGACACAATTGCAACACGCCTATCCCGACATTAAAACGCTACAGGCGTCGAGTGAATCTCTGCCTTTAACCGCCCATAGTATAGATGCTGTGGTCTGTGCACAATCCTTTCACTGGTTTGCCAATCTTGAATCATTAACACAAATTCATCAAGCGCTCAAACCGTCCGGACATCTGGCACTGATCTGGAATCAGCGCGATGTTCAAGTCGACTGGGTCAAAGCACTGGCAGACCGTATTGAGCCGTTGGAGGGCAATACGCCACGTTATCATAACGGTCAATGGAAAAAGGTCTTTGAACAGCAAGCGCTGTTTCAATTAGAAAATACCACAACGTTTCAGCAGCAACATGTCGGCACTGTGGAACAGGTGGTGTCTAAACGCCTGCTCTCTACCAGTTTTATTGCCGCCATGTCAGCACATGAACAGCAGCAGTTAAAAGCTGAATTTGAACAGATCGTTTTAGAGTATACAGGCAAGCATCCTCAAGATGAAATCGCATTCCCCTATGTGACCTATGCCTATGACTTTAAAACACTCGATCAGAAATAAAGGAACCATCATGATGCAACGTCAATTCAAACATTTTGCTCTTCCTGTTTTACTGTGCTCAAGTGTACTGATGACGGCCTGTAATGACCGTGACGGTACTCCATCTCCAAATGATAAAGTTCAATCTGAAGATAAAGTGATGCAGGAGCTGATTACTGAACCGGTGAAAGCCTTTGAAAAAACCCCGGATGATCCGCATGATATCGCCATGCTGACTGACTTTGACACGCGTTTTACCCAAATGAGCGATGAAATGGAAGATGAGCTGGTGAAAATGCAGGAGAACGGTTCACTAACAGAGGAATTTGCCTACAATCGTAAACGTGACAATATCCAGTCTGCCCTGAACATGCTCAAACAACTGAATTTAAAAACGCAACAGGGACGCTATATTCAGGGGCTGATGGCGGAATACTGGCAAGCTCAAGCCAAACTTTATGATGAGTACAAAGATAAAAAAGCAGAACCGATTAAAAATTCAGCAGATCAAACCAAAGGCCTGGGTGAATTTTTACATGCTCAGGAACAGCTGGAACACTGGCAATCACAATATCCGGACATGAACAAAGCCGAAACAAAAAAAGCTGACATAGCCAAATCCGAGACAACTGAATCTGGCTACTAAAATCGGGTACATAAAAAAAGGATCATTTGATCACTACTGTCCCATAATTAAAGTCCAGGTGTTAGATTCGCGAGTGTGGCAGGGATGCCACACATTCCCCATCACGACAGGATGTCGTGTATGGGGAATAAAGACTTTTGCCTACTTTTGGTTTGTCAAAAGTAGGGTTCAGCCTACACAAAGCGACTTAAACTCATAAAGAAAAGACAAGGCTGTAAAAAATAAATATCAAATACTTAAAAATAACAGGTCATCATGTTGATTCATTACTGAAATAAAATTCAAATTATGGAACAGCACTGATCATTTGATCCCTTTATCTTTTAATCTCAGGCTTCAGCATGACTAAGGCCGCTCGTCATGCTGTGGCAGGCCATCACAAATGCTATCCCACTCCGCTTTGGATGCCACAAAAATATGTTGCGTCGGCTTTTGCTGCAACGGTGTATCGAGCGTGCCTATTCTTAAACGATACAGATCGGGCGTATCGGTTTTAATGCTGATAATCGGCGAGCCACAATCGCTACAGAAACAACGCTGGGTCGTTTCGGTGGACTGAAATTTTTTCAGTAAATGTTCACCTTGCACAATGAGAAAATCGGCTTTTTGAATTGGAGCGTTGGTGGCAAAGGCCGTCCCATTGGCCTTACGGCAACGTTGGCAATGACATTGCACGATGTCGCCAATTTCGCCTCGAATTTCATACCGCAAACCGCCACACAAACAACTTCCTGTATATCGCTTTTGTTCAGACATAATGGCTGCATTTTTTATAAAGATTGAATCTGCAACTTAGCATGCTTTAAATCATAGTTCAAAATCGGCCGCATAATGCACTGTTATTTTTGTGCAGCCAGATAGGCATGTACACCCTCGCCTGCAGCACGACCTGTGGCAAAACACGCAGTAAGCAAATAGCCTCCGGTCGGTGCATCCCAGTCCAGCATTTCGCCACAACAAAACACATGCGGATTGAACTTCAATTGCAACTGTTCCGACAACACATCGCGTTTTACCCCACCCGCACAGCTAATGGCTTCTTCGATCGGACGAAATCCTGTTAAAGCAACCGGCAGGTGTTTGATCTGTTGAGCTAAAGCCAGTGGATCGTTCCATACGTCTTTTTTAACCAGTTCACGCACCAAATTGGCCTTGGCTACATCCAGTCCCGCCTTACGCCAGACATTGCTTAAGGACTGCTTTTTACTCAGTTGTAATTTTTTCGCCAATTGTTCCATGCTTTGCTCGGGGATTAAATTCAGATACAGCTGCATGGCCTGACCATTTTTCACTTGTTGGCGTAATGCCCGTCCCTGCTTATAAACCAAGCCACTTTCCAGACCATAATGGGTAATCACGATATCCCCCATGCTTTTGGCTTGACCTTCTACCCAGGCGTCGACACGTTTTAAAGGCTGGCCAAAGACCGGCTGCATAAACTTGGACCAGGTACGCTCCACACCGGCATTACTGGCCTGAAAGGCTTCAATGTCCTGCGCGGGCAGCCATTGCTGCCAGGCACCGTCACTGCCTAGTTGCGACCAAGATACAGCCCCACAAGCCATAATGATGGCATCAAAACCCTGTTCGCTGTCTTGCTGGGTAGTTAAATCCCGGATACACAATTGCTGAGCCTTTAAATTCAACACCTGATGGCGATAATGAAATATCACACCCTGTTCAGCCAGACGTTTCAACCAGGCACGAAGTAAAGGTGCCGCCTTCATTTCTACCGGAAACACCCGTCCTGATGAGCCGATATAGGATTCAATCCCCAAACCCTTCATCCATTGCTGAATCCAGTGGGCATCCCATTTTTTTACCCAAGGGGCGAGCCATTCTGCCTGATCGTAGCGCTGAATAAATTGCTCGATTGGCTCGGCATGGGAAATATTCAACCCAGTTTTACCCGCCATCAAAAACTTACGTGCAGCAGACGGCTTTTGTTCATAAACATGAATTTCGTAATCATATTGGCTTAACAGTTCCGCAGCCATTAACCCGGCGGGGCCTGCTCCAATAATTGCAACACGCTTTTTCATAACCAACTCATTCAGCGCTTTTAATATCAGCTTCTGCTGCTACCGCTTGAACCGAATTTTGTCCTTGTAAAGGCATAAACTCATCAAAACGTGTCGGGTAGCTTTCAGGTTTGCTGATGATCAGTTGCTGGCACAACTCACCACGTTCCAGATACTTAATTTCAAAATGGGTACGCGCCGATGTGGCTGGAATCACTTCTTTAACAAAAGGCAATTTCCAGACCTCAATTAACTGCTGCTGTGCTTCTGCAATATATTCAGGAATATTACTGGCCAATGTGACGGTACCACCCGGCTGTAAGCGTGACAGCAGAAACTCAAAAAATGGCATGTTTAACCAGCGTTGTGCCGGATTATGCGGTTCCGGATTCGGATAGAGAATAAAAAACTGCTGCACTTGAGCAGGCAATAAGGCATGCACAATCCACGGCATGGCATCGGCATGAACCGCCTGTAAATTCGTTTGTCCTTCCAGAGCATGCTGTTTCTGCATGGCCAGGTATTTTTCACGTGTGCGCTCAATGGCTATCAATTTTTTTTCAGGATTTTGAGCTGAAAACAGCAAGGCATGTTTACCTTTACCGGCACCAATTTCCACACAAACAGGATCTAGGCGAATCATTTGAAAATCACGAGGCGCATGCATACGCTGTGCTTGAAATTGACGAATTGGCATAATCAGATCAAACTAACAAAAATCCGCTCAAGTCTAGCAAGAGCAACTGTATTTGCCTAATTGAATCCTTATTTTTCTTCGGAGAAGAATATGCCGCGTACTTTTCCATGTCCACGCTGTGGCAAACCATCCACTTGGGAAGGCAATGAATTTCGTCCTTTTTGTTCAGAACGTTGCAAAATGATTGATCTGGGAGCCTGGGCCAGTGATGAATATAAACTGCCGACTCAGGATGCACCCCAAGCAGATAATAGTGGCGAACAAGATGAATTTTAATCGTCTTGCGTGATCCGCAGGAAAACTCGTCTAAAGGTGGATAAAATGGATTGATCCACCTTAGTCAAATGGATTGGAAAGCATGTTTTTATATTCTAAAACCAAAAGAATAATACAAAAAATCAGAAGGATACCAATCGCCGTGATGAGTAAATCCTGACTATAAATCCCCAAACCCAAACATGCCAACATGAGAATAGTAAATATAAACAGGGCTATTTTTATCAATAGTCGCTTCACAATTCATCCCTCAAAATAATAAACCATAAATCACGTGATACAAGTCAGCCTTTTATAGAGAAATGTTCATGTGCCTATAAATTTGTTTCTTATTTTCTTCATTACGTAATTCAAATTTACCCACAAAAACAACTTAAAAACAGTTTTTTACAACTGTTAAATTCATATCGTTTACCGATAAAAAGAATAACCTGTACTCACTTTTTAAACTATAATCCTTCTACAAGAATAGCAATAAAATTTTTCTTAATTGAACACTTAAAACTAAACTTAAAAACAGTACAGTTGGGCTATAACAGCCTCATCACGATAAAAACGAACAACAATAAATTTTAAAAGCTATAAAAAGGAGAGCCCCATGGGTCTTTGGTGCTTAAAAATTCTATTTTTTCTGTTTGTCAGCTTCAGTATTGTGGGGCTGATTTTTGGAATTTATACTTATGATGGCATTATTATTGCAATTGGCATTTTATTCATGCTTGCAGCCATTATTATTGCCTTGGAATTAAAACAGCTGCGCAGTGGACCCTTTCATCGAGATTAATGAAATGAATTCATCAATCTTTTACAGGAAAAATTAACCTGCTTTACCTGCTACAAAAGGATTATGCTGTTTTTCAAAACCAATAGTACTTAAGGGACCATGACCGGAAATAAATTGGGTTTCATCCGGCAAACTAAAACATTCACGTTGAATCGAATCAAGCAGCTGCTGGTGGTTACCACGCGGGAAATCGGTACGGCCAATGGACCCTTTAAACAATACGTCTCCTGTCCATAGCAGGCCATAGTTTTTGTTATAGAACATCACATGACCCGGCGTATGACCTGGAGCAAAACGAACTTCAAACTTTTCCTCTCCCAGCATTAACACTTCTCCGCCTTCAAGCCATTGAGTCACATCTACCTTTTCAGGAACAGGAAAACCATAACGTTGCGATACTTCCTGAATCATGTCGAGCCAAAAGGCATCTTCCTTGTGCGGACCAATCACCGGTACATTCCAAGCCTTGCTTAAAGCCCCCACTGCACCGGCATGATCCAGATGCCCATGCGTCAACCATAAGGCCTTTACCTTTAGCCCCAAAGCTTCCACCTCGGCTGTTAATTTTTCCGCTTCACCACCAGCATCAATCAAAATGGCTTCTTTGCTTTCTGCATCCCAAACAATTGAACAGTTTTGCTGAAATGCGGTGACCGGCACAATTTTGACTTGCAGCATAAGAATGAAACCTCGGAAAAATTAGTGAGCGAATGTATGCTTTAATCCATCAAGATTAGCCTGAAGCAGGGTGCTGAGCAAGGCGATATGATCTGGACGACAATTTAATGCCGGAATATAAGCATATTCTCCACCACCTGCCGACTGGAACATTTCAGCATTTTGCAGCGCTAATTCTTCCAGGGTTTCCAGACAATCTGCGGAGAAAGCCGGACTCATCACCTGAACCGATTTCACCCCTTGCTTACCCCATTCTTCCAGCAAGGCATCGGTATAGGGTTTCACCCACTCCTGTTTTCCAAAACGCGACTGGAAACTGATGGCCCATTGCTCCTCGGATAAGCCCAATGCATCTGCCAATAATTGTGCCGTGATACGGCAACGATCGGCATAAGGATCGCCTTTATCCGCATAAGGCTGAGGGATGCCGTGGAATGACATCAACAGTTTTTCTGGCTGGCCGTGTACGGCCTGATAGTCCCGGACACTTTGTGCCAGTGCCTGAATAAATGCAGGATGCTGATAATAATCACGAATAATGGACAGACCGGGCAAATTACGCTGCGTCAACATCCATTTTGCAAGCGCATCATACAAAGGTGCTGTTGAGGTGGCCGAATACTGTGGAAATAAAGGCAATAAAATAATGTGATCTGGAATATCCTGTGACAAGCGATTCAAGGCAGAATCAATGCCCGGATTGCCATAGGTCATGGCTGGAATAACATTGAGTTCAAATTCAGGATATTGTTCGGTTAATGTTTTTTTTACCTCAATGACTTGGTCCAACAAGATTTCACGCATGGGAGAATCGTTCTGCCACACCATTTCATAGGCATGGGCCACACGCTTGGGACGAAAAGGTAAAATAAACAGCCGTAAAATGATTTGCCAGATTGGCTTGGGGATTTCAATGACACGCTGGTCGGACAGAAACTGCTTCAAAAAACGACGAACTGCAGGGGCCGTGGGCTGATCCGGCGTACCCAAATTGGCCAAAATAATCGTGACTTTTGTTTTAGCTGCAGAAGACATCAGACCTTTTTCCAATAGAAATGAACTGCTTTACTTTAACAGCTTTCTGCACTTTCTTTATATGGATTAAAATGCAGATTTAAATTGGAAAACGCGATCATTATCAAGCAAATTACTTTCAAGTAGCTTTTGTCCCTTGAGGGTCAATTGCCAGAGCATCCGTTGACGGTCATCACGGCCTGACGGGACAATCCAGTCATTTTGACGCATTTGCAGTTTAATACTGTGTAAGGCACGAATATTAATTTGTGCACGGGCAACGGCATGGGCACGTGGCATTTCTACCCGGGCATCGGCCAGCCCCGTATCATTCAAGTAATCATTGATACATTTGGAAAAATATTCTTCTGGTGTTGGATTGACAAACATGCTGCCCAAAATAGACAGGAGCTGAGCCCAAGTGAGCTTCTTCTGAACTTTCAGTTCCTTAAAATTACCATCTTGATAGGCATGCATACGATATTCAAAAGAAAATACTTCTTGCATGGACACTTTAGGCAAAGACAGGAACGGGTCGACTTCCCGTTTTCCGACTTCGGTTTCAAGCTGCTCAATTTTAGCTTTCAGTTGGTCAATCTCATCATGTAAAGCCTGGGTGTTTTGCGGTCTAACCCATCCCGATACCGGATAACGCTCCAGCATTTGTGGCATGTTCAAACGCACGGCCATTTCCAGATCACGCAGGCTACGGTAAGTAAAAACCTGATCCACTTCTTGCTGTAATAATTTGCGGAATTCTAAAAATTTTTCGCGCAATTCAGGTTTTTGGTCATGCAAGGACTCATCACGTGAGGCAGGATCTTCATGCATAAACACAATAATCGGTTTCTGTTTGGTGACTGCATAAATATATTCCAGATGCATATAACCTACACCTGACACAGACTGTTCACCATATTGACTGCCCAGCAGCAGGATCACATAGTCACAATCATCAATCTGACGCCGTGCAAACGCGGTGCTTAAAGGTGTCCGTTGTTCTAAGCCCCAGGAAAAGAACCCCATGCCTACTAAAGTTTGAGCTAAAACAATTCGTTCCGGCTGCATTTCACTGCCAGAAGTGGTAATAAAAACCTGATAACGCTTATCGAGCATTGGTTATCCTCTTCCAATTGCTTATTATATCCTGACAGACTCATCTCTGAGCAATCACAATATAATTCAACACCCCAATATAAATATTTTTCTAATATATTTCAGAACACTAGCTGTATTTCTTTACTTATTCAACACCCATATTGCTCAAATTCCAGGTTAAATCTTCTGGAATGAGGAACTGCAACACGGTTTTTAAATGTTCTGCATTATTGCCACTCACATAGCACTCAATAGCTAAGCCATTATTTCGATCTTGCTCAAATAACAATTGATTTTTAATCAAAATACGGGCGGTTTGTCGCGCAACTGCCAGCCCAGAGTCAATTAATGTCAGTTTCTGACCAAATATAGACTGAATTGCAGGTTTTAGGAAGGGATAATGTGTACACCCCAAAACTAAATAATCGGCCCCCTGATCGACCACCGGTTGCAAAATTTCTTTTAAGGTCGTTAAACATGCCTGGCTCATCTGTGCACCACTTTCCACAAAGGGCACCAAATCCAGACAGGTGACAGGAATAACCTTCACATTAGCAGGAATTGCGAAACGCTGGATGACGTCTTTAATCAGCTGACCACGAAAGGTTGCAGGCGTGGCAAGCACCGCCACGGTTTTGGATTTAGTTTGCAAAACGGCCGGTTTCAGTGCTGGTACCAGACCGATAATTGGAAAATTTTCTCCATAATGATCACGTAAATAATCCAGACTGAATGCAGAAGCAGTATTGCAGGCTACCACTGCGACTTTACATCCTTTCCGATACAGCCATTCAATCGCATGCGCCGTAAGCTCACGAATTTCCTGATCTTTTCGCGGCCCATACGGCACATGTGCAGTATCGGCATAATAAACAATACGTTCTTTGGGTAAATGTCTGGCAATTTCTTGTGCTACAGACAAGCCACCTATTCCAGAATCAAAAATCCCGATGGGTGCATCAGCTTGTGCCTTGGGCATTGGATCGATTAAAGGATAAACAGGATGAATGGCTGTCATGGTTTCACTTTCAGCAGTTCAAGAAATCGGAAGATCAAAGCTTAAACCTCAGGTGCCTAATTGCAAGTAAAAATCGCCACTTTGTAAGCTTAAAATGGTTTCATTTTTCTCATTTTCAAGCAGCTCTCCCATTTCAATTAAATGAAAAAAAACCGAGCGTTGAATTAAGGCGTTAATCCCGAAACGCACGTGTACATAAGGACGTAATTCACTTTCATATTCACGCATAAAAACTGCATGCTCCTGATCGACAATCACTATATCCTGGGTGGTCGTAGTGAATTGAATATAAGTCTTTCCATCAATCTCGACCTGGTCGACCTGATTGACAAATAAAGGCTCATCTTCCACCTCAATCTCAACCTGCTCAACCGGGGTTTTTAAGTAGAATTTGCCCTGTTCTTTCCAGAGCACGGTTGAGAACAGGTCAATCAGGGCTTGTCGTTTGATCAATTGACCTTCGTGCCACCATTCTCCATTGGCTTTTACCTTTAAATCCATTGTCCCACAATGCTTTGGGTTAAATTGATCCAGAGGCGGGATTGACCTTTTGTGACCGGCCTGTGCATCTTTTAAGTATTGTGCAATGTCTTTTAAATTTTTATCATCGCCAATAGCTACTTTTTTCGTCGGATTTGGTGAATTATTTTGATTAATCATGACTAAAGACCCTGCTGACGGAAAAATAATATGATTCAGCCAATTGGCTAGATCAAGGTTTAAAACTATACTAGCCCACAATATAAAAGGCACGATACTAAAATTGTGTCTGGGCATACAGAACACTCATGGCAGCACCGGAATAATGACGGTCGCCACCTTCTAATGATATGAGGAATCCTACATGGAACACATCGAACGTGAATCGATGGAGTTTGACGTCGTCATCGTAGGTGCAGGACCGGCCGGTCTTTCTGCAGCGATCAAGATCCGTCAACTTGCAATTGAAAATAACCTGAACGATCTGTCGGTTTGTGTGGTGGAAAAAGGCTCTGAAGTCGGTGCGCACATCTTGTCCGGTGCGGTACTGGAACCACGTGCCATGAATGAGCTGTTCCCGAACTGGAAGGAAGAAGGTGCACCTTTAAATGTTCCAGTGACCGAAGACAAGACCTATTTCCTGCTCTCGGATGAAAAATCACAAGAAGCGCCACACTGGATGGTGCCTAAAACCATGCATAATGATGGCAACTATGTCATCTCGCTCGGCAACGTAGTGCGCTGGTTGGGTCAAAAAGCGGAAGAGCTGGAAGTATCGATCTTCCCAGGTTTTGCCGCTGCTGAAATTCTGTACCATGCCGATGGTTCGGTGAAAGGCATTCAAACCGGTGACATGGGCATTGGCAAGGATGGCGAACCAACTCATAACTTTACCCCGGGTTATGAACTGCATGCCAAATACACCCTGTTTGCTGAAGGCTGCCGTGGTCACTTGGGTAAACGCCTGATTGCCAAATACAACCTCGATAAAGATTCAGATCCACAACATTACGGTATCGGGATCAAAGAGCTGTGGGAAATCGACCCAGCAAAACACAAGCCTGGTCTGGTGATGCACGGTGCCGGCTGGCCATTGTCTGAAACCGGTTCTTCAGGCGGCTGGTGGTTGTATCATGCGGAAAACAATCAGGTGACTTTGGGCATGATTGTCGATCTGTCCTATACCAACCCGCATATGTATCCGTTTATGGAAATGCAGCGCTGGAAAACCCATCCTTTAATCAAGCAGTACCTGGAAGGTGGCAAACGTATTTCTTATGGTGCGCGTGCCGTGACCAAAGGCGGCTTTAACTCGCTACCGAAATTTACCTTCCCGGGCGGATCGCTGATTGGTGATGATGCCGGCTTCCTGAACTTTGCCAAAATCAAGGGCTCACATACCGCGATGAAATCCGGCATGCTGTGTGGTGAAGCGGTATTTGAAGCAATTGCTGCCGGTGTAGCAAAAGGCGGTGACTTGGCGGTTGCGCGTGTGACTGAAGGTGAAGATTTATTTGCCAAAGAACTGACTGCTTATACCGACAAGTTCAACAACAGCTGGCTGAAAGAAGAGCTGTATAACTCGCGGAACTTTGGCCCAGCGATGCACAAGTTTGGCCAGTGGATCGGTGGTGCGTTTAACTTTATCGACCAGAACGTATTTAAAGTACCGTTTACCCTGCACGACCTGGTGACAGACTTCAGTGCCTTGAAAACCGTGGATGCAGTGAACTTTAAACCGAACTATCCAAAACCGGATGGCAAGCTGACCTTTGACCGTTTGTCTTCGGTGTTTGTATCCAACACCGTGCATGAAGAAAACCAGCCTGCTCACCTAAAACTGACCGATGCTTCAATTCCAGTGAATGTGAACCTGCCAAAATGGGATGAACCGGCGCAGCGCTACTGCCCTGCGGGTGTATACGAAATCATGGAAAATGATGACGGTTCTAAACGCTTCCAGATCAATGCAGCCAACTGTGTACACTGCAAGACCTGCGACATCAAGGATCCTTCACAGAACATCACTTGGGTAACACCAGAAGGTGGCGGTGGTCCTAATTACCCGAATATGTAATCCTCATATAAGATAAAAATAAACCCGCTAAAAAGCGGGTTTATTTTTGAGAGATTAAAACAACTTAAAATTTAAGTCGTAAGTGATGAATCAATCTTTCAATCACACATCTCTAATCACGTGTTTTAAATAAAAAATCATTAACCCTTCTGTACCAGATAATGAAACTCTTTATTGCCATTTTCATCTAAACGTTCTTCTTGTAATAACAGCTCATGCCCCAAATGCATACAGAATTTTGGAATATCCCAAGAAGTTGAATTATCCGTTGCGAATACTTCCACCACATCACCAGACTTGGATTTACGAATGGCCTGATGCAGCATCATCACCGGTTCCGGGCAACGTAGTCCACGGGTATTTAATTGAATGCTTGGCGTAACAGAGGGTTCAGACATCAGAAAACTCAGGTTTAAAAGCTGCGGTTATTTTAGCATAAACATACAGGTCCGGTGATATACAGTAAAATGAAGGAGATAGCCTGGTTTTCTGACTCAATTGCCTGTGATTTAGATGAAGATTAGCGATAGACAACTGTATTTTCTACGGTATGATTAAAATTACATTTTTTAGATATTAAGCGTCTTTAGGAAAGATCATGCACGAGGAATCAGGCCCGTCGTGGGGCATGCGCGGCTTACGCAAATGGCTGGGTACAGCACCCGAAACTCGCGACGAACTGTTAAAATTAGTACAAGATTCACGTCGTTTTTTAGAACCCGATACTGTTGCCATGCTTGAAGGCGTACTTGACCTTCCGGCAACAAAAATTCGCGAGGTCATGACCCCACGAACCGCCATGATCAGCTTGCAAGAAGATGATCAGCTGCTCGATATTCTGCATGTTCTGGTGGAATCTGCCCATTCACGTTTTCCTGTTTTTTCATCTGATCAACCGGATAATGTGGTCGGCATTTTATTGGCCAAAGACTTGCTGCCTTTTTTGACCGAACCCACATCTAAAGTAGATATCCGCGCACTCATGCGCCAACCGCTGTTTGTACCGGAAAGTGCGCGTTCCGATCAGGTTATGCGGATGTTGAAAAACACCCAGACCCATATTGCAGTGGTGATTGATGAATATGGCACCACTTCAGGTCTGGTCACTTTAGAAGACATTCTGGAAGAAATTGTCGGTGAAATTGAAGATGAACACGACAAGGTCGATGAAGAAGCCCAGTACATTATTCCCGATAACGATCCACACACGGCGAATACCTGGCTAGTTCAGGCACTTACACCAATTGAACACTTTAACAATGTTTTAGATGCTGATTTTTCCGATGATGAAGTAGAAACTGTCGGCGGTTTATTGCTTCAAGAAATGGGTCTAGTCAGCGATTTACAAGGTCAAGTAATTGAACTTGAGAATTGGGAATTTACCATTTTAGAAGCAGATGCACGTACTATTCATCTGATTCGAGCTGTCCGTAAATGAGAACTTACTTTGATAAGCTGTTAAATTCATCTCAACAACACAAGCAGCTCCCTTTTATTTATCCCTTTTTCATTTCGCTTTTTTCAGGTGCCTTATTCAGTTTTGCACTGGCACCTTATTATTACTGGTGGCTGGCCATATTGTCTCCAGCTTTGCTCTATGCTTCACTGCGTAAACGCTCTGCTCCACAGGCTTTTTTCATTGGCTGGGCTTATGGCTTTGGCTTGTGGTTTGTCGGTGCCTTCTGGCTGTATACCTCCATCCATGTCTATGGCGATACCAGTGCTTTCTTAAGCATACTGATGATTGCCTTTATGGCCTTGGTGATGGGACTATTTACCGCGCTGCAAACCTGGATCTATCGCCGCTTCTTCCCGGAAACACCCCTGACTTTTGCACCGCTGTGGGTATTCTTTGAATGGGCCAAAACCTGGGTATTTACCGGTTTCCCATGGCTATTTGTCGGTTATGCTTTTACCGAACGTTTCCTCGATAACTATGCGCCTTTATTCGGGATTTTCGGTGTTTCGTTTTTGGTGATTATACTGGCCTGTGCACTGGTGGAAATCCTGAATAAGCGTATATTCTGGGTCGTGCCTTCGGCGATCTTACTGCTGGGTGCATGGGGTGCTTCTTATCTTCAATTTGTTGAAAAAAAAGATGAGAAACCGCTTTCGGTTTCCCTGATTCAGGGCAATATTCCGCAAGACTTGAAATGGCTGACCGAATACCAGGTCAAAACCTTGATGATCTACGCCAGTTTAAGCCGGACTGAATGGGGACGGGATCTGATCGTCTGGCCGGAATCATCCATTCCAATGTTCCAGACTGATATTGAACCGTTTTTAGATGCCATGAAAGTTCAGGCCAATAAAACTGGGACAGCCTGGGTGACGGGTATCCCCTACTGGGATTTAAAAGAATCACAAGTTGAACAACGTCCGATGTACTACAACAGCATTATGGCAAGTGGTGATGAGTCGCATGGTCTGTATAAAAAACAGCGTCTGGTTCCATTTGGCGAATATGTACCTTTATCTGGCTGGCTCAGCTGGGTACTGCCTGCATTACAAAATGATCCGTCTATGAGCGGTTTTTCTCGCGGAGCACGCGACCAGAAACCGTTAAATGTGAAAAATCATGCGCTGGGTGCGGCCATTTGCTATGAAGTGGCTTATCCTAATCTGACCCGTCGCAATGCCAGTCAAAGCGATTATTTGGTCACTGTTTCTAATGATGCCTGGTTTACCGGTACAGCGGGGCCTTGGCAACATTTGCAGATGGTACAGATGCGGGCCAAGGAAAATGGACGCTGGTTTATTCGTGCCACCAATACCGGGGTGACGGCATTTATTGATCATCACGGACATATTGTCAAACAGGCACCGACCGATCACACCGCGATTCTTCGTGGTGAACTACCTGCGATGCAGGGCGAAACCTTGTATATGCGCTTAAGTGATTGGCCAGTATTGATTGTGTCATTATTGCTATTACTACTGGGTTGGCGCTTCCGTCCACGTAAGGTGGATGTTTCATTTAAATCACGGCGTTAGCTTTAAGTGTTCCCTCTCCTTCTAGGAGAGGGCTAGGGAGAGGTAAATTGTTTATGATTAATCGCCCTCATCCTCTTGCGGAATATATTCCTCATCCCAGAGGGAGAAGGAATAAAAAGGCACTAAAAAACCGAGGTCAATGCCTCGGTTTTTTATTGAATTGAATTTATAGCTGAGTCACCAAATAAGACATCATCCCCGTTAGAAATAGCATGGGAATATAACGATAAATTTTTACAATACTGTGCTCTAAGGTTGAAGCATGACCTTGTTTTAAGTTTAATACAGTTGCGTTTAATGCAGACCAAAAGCACAATACAAACAGGGCACTGAATAAACTGACGGCAAAAAAGCCAACCATAATCTGGCTACTGCCTTCCGTCGCATTCCATAAGCTTAGAATGCCCTGACTGATGGGAAGTAAGCTCAAAACTAAAAGAACAGACTTGAGCATTGCCCAATGAAACTGGTTAATTTCATCCGATATTATGAATGCTTTCATTCCATTCTCCTTGGCTAAAAATGCCTTCAAGAATATTATGCTCTATTTTAATTAAATAAAAAGACGATATTTATTCATATTTTAAAATTATTTTAATGAATAAATATGGGAATAATTATCATTATAAACACCAAATAGTCATTATTATATAATATTGTTAAAATTCAAAAAATTAACACATAATTTATAATTAAGATTTATTATCACTTCAGCTTCTATTGAATATTCATATGAAGTGAAGTGATATATTCGATAAATTAAAATAAATAGTGATTTCTAATTAAGGCTGATAATAAATATCGGCATCCGTATCTTCACCACCCTCTTTGCCATCAGCACCAAAAGAATATAAATCAAATGGGCGGCCTTCAGCGCCTGGAATCACATATTGAATATCATTGTCCCAGCTGTCTTTGGGATAGCCACCTTTAACATATCCGCCCGGCATCCAGTTTTTAGCCGAAGCAGGCTGATTCACCAGTGCATCCAAGCCGCCATCTTGCATAGACGGATATTTACCATTATCCAGTTTATATTGATCTAAAGCACCAGCAACGCCTTTTAAGGTAATGGAAGTGGTATCAACCTTGGCCTTTTCACCACGCCCCATCACATTAGGAACAATCAGTGCAGCCAATACACCTAAAATTACAATCACCACCATCACTTCAATGAGGGTAAAGCCAGACTGCTTCACTTGATATCGTTTCCCTTGCATCTCACTCTCTCGCACAATCATTATCTTTATAAAATGTAAAATCAGTTAAATCATATTGTTCATATTCACAATTGGCATCATCACAGCAATCACGATCACCAGCACGATACTTGCCATCAAGACCAGCATTAAAGGCTCAAGTAATGCCAGTAAAGTGGAAATCAGTGTAGTTACTTCCCGATCCTGCATGGTGGAGGCACGCTGCAGCATACGATCCAGCTCGCCGGATGCTTCACCACTTTTAATCATTTGTACCATCATCGCTGGAAAATAACCACTGCGTTCCAGTTGTGTCGCCAGGTTGCCACCTTCAGTGACACGCTCGGCCGCCTGGTTAACAGAGTCACGGATTACCCAGTTATTACTTACCGCGGCACCAATTTTAAGTGCATCGACCAAAGGTACACCAGACTGGGTCAAAATCGATAAAGTGCTGGCAAAACGTGCTGCATTTATACCACGCGATAATTTACCAAATAATGGCAATTTGAGCGTTAAACGATCAAAGGCATAATGCCCGGCAGACGTTCTTAAAAAACGTGCCAAAGTGATGAAACCCAGTACACTGGCGATCAGTAAAAACGGCCAGGCCACACGAATGAAATCACTGGCTTTCATCAGCACAACCGTAATCCACGGTAATGCCTCCTTGCTCTGGTCAAAAGTTTTGACAATATCCGGAACCACATAAGTCATCAGCCCCATCACAATGGCAAAAGACATCAGCATGAGAATAATCGGATAAATCATCGCGCCCTGCACTTTCTTTTGCATGGCAAAGCGGTTTTCGGTGTAATCGGCCAATTGATCCAGAATTAAATCCAGATGTCCCGAGCGTTCACCCGCTGCAATGGTGGCAATATATAAATCCGGTAAGCGTCCGGCCTGCTGCAAGGCATTGGCCAGTGAATAACCTTCCATCACTTTGGAATGCACTGACATCAACAGGTTTTGCACATGAGCCTTTTCATTTTGCTTGCCTACCGCCCGCAGCGCTTCTTCCAAAGGAATTCCAGCTGCCACCAGAACTGAAAGTTGACGGGTAAACAGGGCCAAATCATAGGCAGTGATTTTTTTCTGAAACCAGCGTTTTGAGTTATGCTTGTCTTTTTGCTCAACAGGATCAACCGTCACAGGAATAAGCGCTTTGTCTCTGAGCTGTTGACGGATTTGACGTGCCGAATCACCCTCTAACACGCCTTTTTGCTGCTTCCCTGAAGCATCAATGGCAGTAAATTGATATGCAGGCATTGTGATGCTCTAATTTTCTAAAATTTGCTTCAGCGCGGTTGCGTCTGACTACCAAAATCATTCATATTCTTAGCTATAAATGATTTGCTCACTCTAACATAACTCTATCCTTAGCACGACGAAATTTGATCAGGACCAGTTGACCTTTATTTATGCCAAATACACCACCGACTCTAGCCGACATTTATCGCATTCGTGTTGCCGTACCTGTACATCTCTATGACTGTTTTGACTACACCTTAACGGCTGAACAATATCAGCAAGCTGAAGTCGGGGCACGTGTGGCTGTGTCGTTTGGACGGCAAAATCTAGTGGGCATTATTGTTGAAAAATTAACGGCCGATACCCCGATTGATCCACGTTTTAAGCTCAAAGCCATCACTGAACTGCTGGATGAACAAGCGCTTTTAGATCAAAAAATTTTAAGCTTGCTGACCTGGTCCGCGCAATATTATCAATTTCCGATTGGTGAAGTATTTCAGAGTGCCCTGCCGACATTTCTGCGTCAGGGCAAACCCTATAATTTATTGGCCCGCATGTGGAAAGTTCTAGATTTACATGCTGAAGACAAGCTGACGCGCTCTGAAAAACAGCAACAGGCTTATAAAGTGCTGAAATTACATCCTCAAGGCACCACAGAAAATATTTTAAATTTAGCAGGAATTGAAACAACAACACTCAAAGTGCTGGAAAAGAAGGCGATTGTACAATGTATTCTGGAACATCAGGATTTTCGCCCGCAAGCGGTCACACTGGCACAAATGCCCTTAACCGCCAATGAAGATCAGAAAAAAGCTATTCAACAGGTGTTGAAAGCCCAGAAAAAATATCAGGCCTTTTTACTGGATGGCTTGACCGGGAGCGGTAAAACCGAAGTGTATTTGCAAATCATGCAAGAGGTACTGAAACAGGGTAAACAGGTCTTGGTTTTAGTGCCTGAAATTGGCCTGACCCCGCAGACCATCAGCCGGTTCCAGTCACGTTTTCATGGCAACATTGTACTACTGCATTCAGGACTGAACGATTCAAAGCGCCTGCAAGCCTGGCAAGCTGCACAAACAGGCAAGGCTTCGATTATTTTAGGCACCCGTTCAGCCATTTATACGCCGCTGCCCAATCTGGGACTGATCATTCTGGATGAAGAACACGACCTGTCTTTCAAACAGCAGGAAGGCTTTCGCTACCATGCCCGTGATGTCGCAATGTACCGTGCCCATCTGGAAAATTGTCCGATTATTTTAGGCTCAGCCACCCCGAGTATTGACAGCTATGCACTGGTTGAAATGGGGAAAATGACCCGTTTAGAACTGAATCAGCGTGCCGGTGCAGCCGTGATGCCAAAGATTCATCTGATTGACCTGAAAATTGCACAAAAACAGAATGGCATGAGCCAAAGTCTGATTGATGAAATTCAAAAACGTCTGGATAAAAAAGAACAGGTATTGGTGTTCCTCAACCGTCGCGGTTATGCCCCGGTACTGATTTGTGAAAGCTGTGCCTGGCAGGCCAAATGCCCGCATTGTGATGCCAACTTTACCGTGCATCGCCAGCCTTATCAGCATTTGCATTGTCACCACTGTGGCAGCATTCACCGTCTACCGGAACAATGCCCGCAGTGCAAGCATAGTGAATTAAAACCGATTGGTCTGGGCACCGCCAAAGTGGAAGAAAACCTGCAACAACTGTTCCCCCATTTCGACGTGATTCGGGTCGACCGCGATTCCACCAGCCGGGTCGGCAGCTGGCAAAAAATTTATGACAAAATCCAGAAAAGTGAACCGGTGATTTTGCTCGGCACCCAGATGCTGGCCAAAGGACATCATTTTCCCTATGTCACTTTAGTGGCTATTTTAGATATTGATTCCGGCCTGCTCAGTGTCGATTTTCGTGCCACCGAACGCACGGCACAACTGATTGTACAGGTCGCTGGTCGTGCCGGACGCGGTGAACGCAAAGGTGAAGTCTATTTACAAACCCTGCGGCCGGATCACCCTTTGCTGAATACCTTAATTGACAAGGATTACCGGTATTTTGCCAAACAGACCTTAAAAGAACGTCAGGCCGCAGCTTTGCCACCTTTTCGTTATGCAGCATTAATACGCTGTGAATCGAAAAGTCAGGAACAGAACCAGGAATTTTTACAGCAGCATGCTCAGGCGTTAAGACAGGTTTCGGAAAACCTGATTGATATCTGGGGACCGATTCCTGCCCCGATGGAACGTAAGGCCGGGCGTTATCAGGCGCATATGGTGCTGCTGTCACAAGATCGGGCCCGATTACATTTTTATATCCGTACCTGGTGGCAAAATATGTTGCATGAAAAGCCCTCAAACATGAAACTGACACTCGATATAGATCCTCAAGAATTAAGCTAAATCAACATTTATGCTGTGCTTAAATTCCTTGAAATTAAAATAAATTCCAGGACAAACTAATGTCGCTACTGTTACAAATTACGATTTTTCTGGGTGCTTCGCTGCTCTTGGTGCCGCTCGCCAAGCGTTTTGGCATTGCCACGGTACTCGGCTATTTGTTTACAGGCATTCTGCTCGGTCCCAGCGTATTGAATATGGCCAGCGATCCGGACGCGATTCAGGAACTGGCCGAATTTGGCGTCATCTTGCTGATGTTCATTATTGGTCTGGAGCTGCGTCCACAACGACTGTGGGAAATGCGCAAATCCATCTTTCTGATGGGCAGCTTACAAGTCGGCATTACCGGAGTTATTCTGGCAGTCGTGACTTTTTTTGCCTTACAGCAGAATCTGGCCGCCAGTTTTGTGATTGGTATGGCGCTGGCGCTATCCTCCACTGCCTTTGTGTTACAGCTGCTCTCAGAAAAGCAGCAACTCAACACCACCTTCGGGCAACAATCTTTTTCTATTTTACTGTTTCAGGACATTGCGGCCATTCCCCTGCTGGCGATTATTCCCTTACTGGCAGGTACTGAATCGACCCACCATGGAGTGGCCTACTTTGCCGCCATTATTGCCACCTTTAGCGGTTTGTTCCTGTTTAGCCGCTATATGATGCGGCCATTTTTCCGCTTTGTGGCCAAAAGTGGCGCGCATGAACTGATTACCGCAGTCGGCTTGTTTATTGTACTGGGTGTCGTGGTACTAATGGATGTACTCGGCATCAGTACCACCCTGGGCGCTTTCTTAACCGGGGTGTTGCTGGCCGACTCCGAATTCAGGCATGAACTGGAAGCCAGTATTGCACCGTTTAAGGGACTGCTGCTGGGCTTATTCTTCATGACGGTGGGCATGACCACACAATTATCCCTGCTGGTAGATATGCCCTGGTTGATTATTGGCGGTGCCCTCATTTTAATGCTGGTCAAAAGCATCACCCTGATGGCGATTGCCCGTTATTTAAACTATTCATGGCGTAACAGTTTGCTGCTGGCCACCTGTCTGGCCCAAGGCGGTGAATTTGCCTTTGTGGTGCTGAAAGTCGCGACGAGTGAAAAAGTTCTTACTCAAGCCATGCTTGAACCTTTGACCCTGATTGTGACCCTTTCCATGGTGCTCACCCCAATGTTTTACTGGTTGATCAGTCGCTGGATTATTCCTTTAATAGATAAAGAAAAAACGCCAGTTTATGATGAAATTCCAGATATCCATAACCCGATGATCATTGCCGGTTTTGGCCGTTTCGGCCAGATTATTGCCCGTATTGCCCATTTACAACACCAGTCTTTTACCGCGATTGACAGTAACCTGGAAAAAGTCGATTTCGTACGCAACTATGGCGGCACGGTATACTATGGGGACGCGACACAACCCGATATTTTACGTTCCGCAGGCATTGAACACGCCAAAGTTTTTGTCCTAGCGATTGATGATATTGAAGACTCCATGAATGTGGCACGTCATATTCGTTTAAACTATCCCAATCTGAAACTTTTGGTGCGTGCCCGAGACCGTCATCATGTGCATTTACTGCGCGATTTAGGTGTCGAACAGATCTGGCGTGAAACTTATTTATCATCGCTAGGTATGGCTTATCGCGCTTTACGCGAATTAGAGATTAGCGAAGAAGATGCGTATAAGAGTATTGAACTGTTTCGTGATTACGATGAGAAATTATTGCTTCAACAGCAACGGGTTTATACTGATGAACAGAAAATTTATGAGACCCATCGTAATGCACTGGCAGAACTTGAGCATTTATTTGAAAGTGATGCGCAAATTCGTCAAGAACCTACTGGCGTCAATTTACAACGCGGCTTAGCACATCAGCGTATTGATGTCACAAGAGATGATAGTAACTAGCTTGTGTTTTACAATATAGACACCATTAACACGGGCTATTGGAGAAATTTATGTCTGAATTACGTCAACGCTTTTATATTGAAAATTGCCCGATTCGTGGTGAAGTGGTTCATCTGGAAAGCGTTCTGCAAACGATTCTTGCGCAACGTGATTATCCGCAAGCCATTCAAATCCTTTTGGGGGAAATGCTCAGCGCTACCGCATTGTTAGCCAGCACCCTGAAAATTAAAGGCCGGATCAGCCTGCAAATTCAGGCAGCTGGAACTTTTAAATGGGCTATGGCTGAATGTAACCATCTAGGCCAGCTACGTGCATCAGCCGATTATGAAGAAGATCCACGCTTTTTTCAGGCAGAAAACAGCAGCACGGTATTTAATGCCCTGGTCAATCCGATACTGTTTATTAATATTGAGCCTGAATTCGGTGAACGCTATCAGGGTATTATTGCCTTAGAGCATGATACTTTGGCCGGCTGTCTGATGCAGTATTATGATTTATCTGCACAAATTCCAACGAAAATCGTTTTATCCAGCACAGCTGAACGTTCTGGCGGTCTGCTGATTCAGCTCTTGCCACGCAATAGTGAAGAAGAGCAGCAACGTGTGGATGAAGACCTCTGGCCACGCCTGACCATACTGACCGAGACATTGAAAGCCGAGGAACTCACAGATTTGGAACCGACTGAAATTCTTTACCGTCTGTACAATGAAGAAGATGTGCGTTTACCTGAAGCTGAACAATTAAGCTTTGGTTGTACCTGTTCTAAAGAGCGTTGCGCCAATGCCTTGATTCAAATTGGTGTGGAAGCAGTACGTGAAACTTTAGAGTTCCAGAATCCCATTACCATGGATTGCCAATTCTGTAGTACCCGCTACACATTTACTGCGGAAGAAGCCTTTGGTTTATTTGGCAAACACTTAAGTTAATTTGATCAAGTAAATAAAATCAGAGCAGTAATAATAATTACTGCTCTTTTTTTATCTGGCCAAAATAAAATACATCATTTTTTACTTCCTTTTATAGCGTTTTTTTACACTTGTATTTTAAATATTTTAGCGTAAAATCCGCTTTCAAAATAAAGCAAAACAATCTCAAATAATGCTTTATTTCTAATGCATAAAAATAAATTAATAATTGGAAATATTGACCACATGAACACAAAAATAATGCTTAGTCTATTATTACTGCTGACCTGTCCTTTTATTCATGCAAAAGCTCCTGACTTGGTAGGGACATGGAAAACGATTGATGATAAAACAGGATATGCCCGTGCTGAAGTTCTCATCACCAAGCAAGAAAATGGCGCTTATCGGGGAACAATGATCCAAGTCCATGCCATTCCAAACCGTAGCGCTATTGATCATTGTGAAAAATGCAAAGGAGCACTCAAAAATGCCTCTCTGATTGGCTTACCGATCTTGTCAGGCTTTAAGCAAAACCCTAAAAAGACAGATGAATTTATTGATGGTCAAGTACTTGATCCCCTTTCAGGTCATGTCTATCAAGGTAAGGGTCGTCTCAATACACGAGGCAATGTCCTGACCTTACGTGGCTTTATTGGTACTAGCCTGCTGGGCCGTACCGTGTCCTGGATTAGAGTGAATTAACATGCTTTTCATTCAGCACAAGTTTTTATCTCCATCCTGTTAAAAACTTGTGCATCCTCCAGATTTATAATCTTAAGATTCAGTTCAAGTCTCATTTATGAACTATGAAATAAATTATTTTTTATTAATAACTTGGATATACTAAAAGATAAACTCACTTACTAAAAATTATAAGAATAATAATTTCTTCATAAAAAACTTTATTTTGGCATTCAGCTTAAATATTAATTAAATAAAATTTTAAATTTTTAATATCCAAATCGAATATTTTTTAATCAAAAAGAAATTAAAAAATAACTCCCTTAGCACTATTAATTATTTATGTGACTTATTTATCAATTTAATCATTTGATTTTATAGATACTTATCGCTATAAATTAGGCGTTTTACTCTAAAATTAAAAAATAGTTCATTCAACAGGGGAAATTAGTGAAGAATTTATATAAAGGGATTTTGACCGGGGTAATTTTAGCTGCTGTTTCATCTTTCAGTTTTGCTGAAAATGATCCATTGGTGGGTAAATGGAAAACCATTGATGACCGGACCGGCTATTCTCGTGCGGATGTAGAAATTAGCAAAAAGCCAGATGGCACTTATGAAGGAATCATCGTCGCAACCCGGAGTGTACCCGGTACAGAAAAAATGGTCATCTGTTCCAGTTGCCCGGGCAACTTAAAAAATAAGCCTTTTATTGGCTTACCCTTTATTTGGGGCTTTACCCAAAATCCGGACAATCCTCGTGAATTTAACAATGGCCGTGTACTTGATCCGGTTGGTGGCAAAATCTATAAAGGCAAGGCACGTCTTAGTGCCAGTGGCAAGCATTTGAATCTGCGCGGTTATGTCGGAATTTCCGTGATTGGGCGTAGTGTGACCTGGATTAAATATTAATCGCATTCAGCATTTTTCAAGGTTCCGGTTACGGAGCCTTTTTTTGTCATAATTTGAAACAATAAGGCACAGATCAATACTGTTTCAGAACTATGAAAAGCATAATAATGATTAAAACATGATCAAACCCAGATTCCCATTATATGCCTCAAAATCATTATGAAGTTCTTGGCATTAACCGAAATGCCACCCAAGATCAAATCAAGAAAGCCTACCGGAAATTGGCTCGAAAATATCATCCCGATGTCAGCAAAGAAACCGATGCTGAAACAAAAATGCAAAGTATTAATGTCGCTTATGACACGCTAAGCAATGAAGAGAAAAAAGCTGAATACGATTTCCAGCTGGATCATCCTGAAGCTTTTTATCAATCTGGAGCACAGACTGGCACAGGAGGTTTTGACCATAACCAATTTTACCGTCAGGGTTTTAACCAGCAGCAGTCCGATTTTAGTGGTTTTGAAGACCTTTTTGGACGTTTTGGTTCTGGTTTTGGCGGAGCCAACTACCAATATCAAAAGCAACAGCACCAACAACAACGCAGTTATCAGGGTGAAGATCAACATGCAAGTATAGAGATTGATCCGGCAATTGCTTATCAGGGAGCCACTCAGCAGATTACCTTGCAGATTCCGACCTTAAATGCCTATGGCGAGCCGGAGGTTCAACGCAAAACTTTGCAGGTCAAAATTCCTAAAGGCATGAAAGAAGGACAAAATATCCGTCTCTCTGGACAAGGACAAAGTGGCATCAATGGCGGTAAAAATGGTGATTTGTACATTGAAATTCACTATAAGGATACTGCACGGATACGGGTTGAAGGTGCCGATATTTATTACAATGTGAATATTTCCCCTTGGGAAGCCGCCTTAGGTCAAAGCATTGAAATATCTACGCCTGAAGGTAAAAAAATTCAGGTAAACGTGCCTAAAAATGCCAAAACAGGTCAACAGCTACGACTCAAGGACCAAGGGATTCCAAGCAAAGTACCCGGTCATCTCTATCTGGTTTTAAATATTGTTTACCCAACTGCGCAAACTGAACATGAACAGCAGGCTTATCAGGCTTTTTCCGAAGCCTTTACCAAGTTTAAGCCTCGCAATGATTAAGGAGAACATCATGACGACCATTCATTATCGTGAAATTATATCTGATGAATTTAATCCTGCAGATGTCATTGATGAACATTACAGTTTTGATTTAAAGCATTTCGCGGATGCATGCGGACAAAGTCCGGAGTGGGTTTTACAGCTACTTGAATACGATATTTTAGACACGCGCCCAGAAGAAAGAATTCATCAATTTTTTGGTCACGATGTTTCGCGTGCACGTCGGGCCTACCGTTTGCAGCGCGACTTTGATGCCAGTTTTTCTGCGGTGGCAATGATGCTGGATTTAATTGATGAGGTACAGCAATTACGTAAACAGGTCAGACACTTGAATGTCAAAAATGCTTAAAGGTACTTTTCAGTCTCCCTGCTATCTTTTATAGATAGGTAGGTGATGACTGACTATTTTGTTCTGAAATTCAATGCTGGAGAATAATCTAGGCTTATGAAAACCAAAGAATGTAATAAAAAAGTGAAGCGTATGTTTCCTGAGCATCAAGAACTCATCCACAAATTGCGTCATGATGATCCTCATTTCGCAAAAATATTTGAGAGCCATCAGGAACTGGATAAAGAAATCGCTCAACTTGAGCTTAATCCAGTTAATTTAGTTAATGAGGATATTGATTTATTGAAGCGCAAGAAGCTGAAAATGAAAGATGAAATTTATAGAATACTAACCCAAAATGCTCAGGTCAGTTGATCTGGCAGCATACAGCAAATGGCCGAGAGCATTTTTTAAATTTAATTGAACTGTGCTGATTGTGCATCGAACACAGTGAATATGGATAAAAATTTGCTGAAAACTGACCTTTATTTAAACTTGGTCAGTTTTTCAACTTCTTTCATAGTTTCTTTGACCGAGTGCTTAATCGGCTCATAGTTTAAAAACCAGAACAGGTTCACGCGTTGATCCTGATGCTGTTGGGCCAGTAAATCAATGACACTCTTTTCCCCACGCCCCACCAGATGGCGACGATAAAAATAATAAACCAGCAGTATCGTCGTGATCAGCATCACGATCAGCATGCTCCAGAACCCGGTCGGAGATTTTAAGCCTGGAATAAACTCAAAATTCATTCCGTAAACCCCGGTCAATAAGGTTAAAGGGGCAAATATCGCGGTAATAATGGCCAGAATCCGCATGTTTTCATTGGTCTGGTTGGCAATTGCAGAAAAATGTAAATCGATGGCTGCCTGAATTGAAGCACGAAGACGAACCGTATGTTTTTGAATTCGACCCACATGGCTGACCAGATCATCCATCCGTACCAGCATAATATCCTGCCGTTCAGACTTCTTCTTGCCTTTTAAATGAGGGTAATTATCGACAATTTCGTCCCGCAGTTCTTGTAAGACATCTATTTGTTCTTCGCAAAGATTCTCCACTTGTTGAAAAGACATACTTTCCTGCAATAACTGATTCCATTTGGTAAATCTGCGATGACCTTGCAGTAATTCTTGCTGCCAGAACTCGACACGTCGGGTCAGAGGTACACGCAAATCTAAATAACCATCGATCATGCTATTTAACAAACGTAAAGCTAAATCTAGAGGTGTGGTAGAAACCTTACGCGATTTGTTTTGATCTTGCACAGAACGGGTGAAATTCATTTCAATCCGGGAAATATAATTTTCAACCGCTCTATTGCCTTGCTCACGCACCGTAATCAGCGCCTGAGGTGTAATGATAAAACTCACCGGTGTGGTGGCTAAACCAAACATCTTTTCATGCTGTTCCAGCGCTTGTGCTCCGATTTTTATATCATCATCCGGAGTAATCAGTTTACGGAAAATCAGCAGGTCATAATCTTCCAGAGTATCGAAACTACAAGGATGCTCCAAATTTAAAATATCTTTCATATGAAATTCATTTAATATCAGCTGAGTATATTGATAGATTTCTTTTTGCCACTCATCCGCACGATTCACGACATCTTCCCGGGTGCAATCAATCCACAGAAAGACAGGTTCGGCTGTAACATTTTGGGTTTTCTGTACAAAAATATGCTGTTCAGTGGGATGTTGGTAGAAATAATAAACCTGCATATCAACAATTCTCTAGGGTACTTTCTTATTGTTTAATTAATGGAAATTTCAATAATTTAATCATACTATCGGCGATGAAATTATCAGCTGTGCGAAAGTGTTAAGCAATAACATACAACTGGATTTACATATTTTAAACCGAATTTTTTCGCTGCCCATAAAAAAGCCCCGAGCCAGCCAAAGTGATTGCTTTGACGAAGCTCAAGGCTTTTTTAATCATTTTCATTCACATGAGCTTAGTCATGTGAAATTCAAACCATTAAGCTTGTTCGATGTCTTTCATGGTCAGTTTGATACGACCACGGTTGTCGACATCGGCCACTTGAACCTTGATTTCCTGACCTTCAGACAATACGTCTGAAACGTTAGCAATGCGTTCGTTCGAAATTTGAGAGATGTGAAGCAAACCATCAGTACCCGGAAGAATGTTCACGAATGCACCGAATTCAACGATACGAATCACTTTACCTGTGTAGATTGTACCTGGTTCGATTTCAGCAGTAAGCGCCTGGATTTTCGCAACTGCAGCCATCGCAGCAGCTTTAGTTTCACCAAATACGCGAACTGTACCGTTGTCTTCAATGTCGATTGCTGCTTTGGTTTCTTCAGTAATTGCGCGGATGGTCGCACCACCTTTACCAATCACGTCACGGATCTTGTCAGGGTTGATGCTGATCACCTGGAATGTCGGCGCGTACATAGAAATTTCAGGACGGGCACGTGAAATCACCTGGTTCATCGCATTCAGGATGTGCATACGACCTGCATATGCTTGATTTAACGCAACTTCCATGATCTCTTCAGTGATACCTTCAATCTTGATATCCATTTGAAGTGCAGTAATACCGTTTGCAGAACCTGCAACTTTAAAGTCCATGTCCCCAAGGTGGTCTTCGTCACCCAAGATGTCAGAAAGTACTGCGAAACGCTCGCCTTCTTTCACTAGACCCATTGCAATACCGGCAACTGGTGCTTTAAGTGGAACACCTGCATCCATAAGTGATAATGAAGCACCACATACAGAAGCCATTGAAGATGAACCGTTTGATTCTGTGATGTCAGATACAATACGGATCACGTACGGGAAGCGGTCAGCTGCCGGAAGTACGGCTTGAACACCACGACGCGCCAGACGACCGTGACCGATTTCACGACGTTTAGGACCAGATTCACGACCAGTTTCACCTACCGAGTATGCAGGGAAGTTGTAGTGAAGCATGAAGTTATCAGTTTTAGTACCCGCTAATGTATCTACCATTAACGCATCACGTGTATTACCCAAAGTCGTTGTTACCAAGGCCTGAGTTTCACCACGTGTGAATAATGCAGAACCGTGAGCACGGTCTAGAACGCCAACTTGTACGTCAAGTGCACGAACTGTTTTGGTGTCGCGACCGTCAATACGTGGTTTACCTGACAAAATGTTGTCACGTACGGTACGGTATTTAAGGTCTTCAAAGAGTTCGTTCAAGTCATCTGCAATGCCAGTTTCGTCATTTTCAGGAACGAATTGAGCAACTGCTTCAGCTTGAAGTGCATCCAATGCCGCATAACGGTCTTGTTTCACCGCAATGGTATAGGCTTCAGAAATTTTCGCTTCAAATGCTTCTTTTAATTTTGCACGAAGGTCTTCATTTTTCGCTGGAGCAACCCAAGTTGATTCTTTCACACCCGCAGCTGCAGCGAATTCTTTAATGGCCTGGATTGCAATTTGCATTTCGTCATGACCGAAAAGCACAGCACCTAACATTTGGTCTTCAGAAAGTTCTTTCGCTTCAGATTCAACCATCAATACTGCAGATTCCGTACCTGCAACAACGAGGTCAAGGTCAGATTCTTTTAACTGTTCATTGTTCGGGTTAAGAACGTATTCACCGTTGATTAAACCAACACGCGCACCACCGATTGGACCACGGAAAGGCGTACCTGCAATAGCAAGTGCTGCTGAAGTACCGAGCATTGCTGCAATATCGGCTTCCATAGTTTTATCAGAAGATACCACAGTCGCAGTGACCTGAATTTCGTTGTAATAACCTTCTGGGAACAATGGACGGATTGGACGGTCGATTAAGCGTGAAATTAAAGTTTCAGCTTCAGACGCACGGCCTTCACGTTTACCGTAACCACCCGGGATACGACCAGCAGCATATTGTTTTTCTTGATAGTTAACAGTCAGTGGGAAGAAGTCCTGACCTGCTTTAGCAGTCGGTTGAGCAACCACGGCAACCAGTACGGTTACACCGCCCATAGTAATCAGAACGGTGTTGGCTTGACGCGCAACACGACCTGTTTCTAGTACAACTTGATGTTGACCAAATTGAAATTCTTTACGAACAATATTAAACATTGACATGTATTTTTCTTTCCTAGTTCTTTTGAACAGTTATTCTAGTGGAGACCCCTAAGGTTTGGCATTCACATCAACTGCATAAATGACAAAGCTTAGAAGCCGACCTCACTAGACTATAAAATGTATGAATACACTATTTTTAAACACAAAGAAGGAGCGAAACAATCGCCCCTTCCCCATTACCTAACCAAAGCCAGGTATATTCTTAATTTTCAGCAATACAGCATTTAACATGCAATAGTCCGAAAAAATAAGTTTAATCGAATTAACGACGTAAACCTAAAGCAGCGATCAAAGCGCTGTAACGAGTAGCGTCTTTACCTTTAAGGTAGTCAAGAAGCTTACGACGTTGGTTAACCATACGGATAAGACCGCGACGGCTATGGTGGTCGTGTTTGTGTTCTTTAAAGTGACCTTGCAAATCATTGATTTGGGCAGTTAAAAGAGCTACTTGAACTTCAGGTGAACCAGTGTCGTTTTCAGCGCGAGCAAATTTAGCAACGATCTCTGCGCGATCTGCGTTTGTTAAAGCCATTCGATTTCTCCGAGATGCTTAAAAATTACATTTGATAGAAATCAATTGATTTCTCAATTGACTGCCGTGCATCACTACAGCAAGTGCGTTATTTTAAGGGAAAATCCGGGGGATTGCAAAAAGAGAAACCGCTTTTCATTTTTTTATATCAATTCATTGAAAATTATTCATTTTTTATTTTATCCCTTCCACTTTGAATTGATACCTTAACGCTTAACGTTCATTCTAAAAAACTGGGGAAACTGTGTTACCCATGAAAGCGCCTCTTTTTATTTTCCCGTTACGGATTGAAGATAAAAAAAAGCCCAAGCTAGGCTTGGGCTTTTTTTGCGCTGTAGTTTCTTATGTTTTAATTATTATTCTTTTATTTATAGTCATAATTTACGCTTTTCGCGTTTATCGTTATAAACATTCCTTGTGTGAAGCTTTACTTCCTTATGTGGTAGATTCTGCCACAAAACATTGTGTAAAAAAGTCGACTTTCTCGTATCTACTTGTAAGTCTTTTCGTACATTAATTATTATTTCTTATATTTCATGTAACCCAAAAAATCAAATATATCTAATAAAATCAAACACATTAACACAAACCAAAGATGTAATTTATACAAAAGCACCTCTATCTACCGTATTTGATTTTTAGCGCTACAACTAGGACTTAATAGTGGTCATTTCAGCCAATCATTTTTGTAATAAATCGCCTAATTGTGCATATAAAAAAGCCCTGTAGTCTCTCCCAAAACTACAAGGCTTAGCGGCTGTAAGTTTCCTCTTTATACTTACTTCATTGTAAGTTCGCTGTCTTTCGGCATTATTATTATGTTATGGCGATTTTACCCAACTTTCCGTGTTGAGCTTTTTATGTGCAGCCATCATCTCAAAAACATTCCTAAAGCTCTATGCGCCAATTTCTCGAATTGATGTAAGCAATTTCGTACAAATCTTTAAATTATTTATTTACAATTAACAATTTAGTAAATTATTAATTTTATCTAATACCCCGCTTTTTCTTATGGTTTTAATGGTTAAGGCTTGTACAAAAGCCTCTTGATCAGCCAGCACACTCACTACTTTTTTGGCACGGGTAATTGCGGTATACAGCAATTCTTTACTGAGTAAATTTTTCGCAGCCTCATCCAATACCACTGCGGTATGGGTAAATTCCGAACCTTGTGATTTATGAATGGTCAGTACAAATGCCGTTTCAATACTTTTCGGTAAGCGGGTAGCGGGTACCCATTTTTCCAAACTCGGGAAATAGACTTCAAACTGTGACTGTCCATCACGGCTACGTTTAAAACAGATCCCAATATCCCCGTTCGACAAACCCAGTTGATAATCGTTATAGGTCATCATCACTGGTCGACCAACATACCAATCGCCTTGCCTGCTCATCTGTAACGATAAAACCTCCAGTAAGCGCTGTTCAATCTGCTGGTTCAGCTGACCTAAACCGAAGGCACCATGACGAATTGCCGCCAAAATTCGGTAATCATCAAAAGTCTTGATCACCTGTGCTACCCAAAGCTCAGGTTCATCGGCGGTTAAATAGCTTTTCAGCACTTCAATATAGGGGTGATAGCCCAACATCAGTTTGTCGTAATACGCTGTCCGGTCAAATTGCCTGGACAGATGAGTAGGAAGATATTCCAGCTGGATCTGATCCGCCATTTCAGCCTGCAATGACACTGCCTGGATTTCACCCGGAGTAACCACTTGCTGTGCAAACTGGTCGAGTAAGGCTGCACTGGTTTGCACAGCTTGCTGGGTCTGAATGAATTGTGCCATTTTCCCAATCAACGCCCCCGCTTTAAAACGGCGACTGTTGACCAAATTGACCCGATTTTCAGCCATAGCCGGGACTTGCTGTAAGTCGGCCAGCACGGCTCCCACGTCTACCGCAGCCAGCTGGTCAGCATCGCCCAGTAAAATCAGGCGAGCCTGATCCGGTACCGCAGACAACAACATATTGGCCAGATTCAAGTCCAGCATGGAAGCTTCATCGACCACAATCACGTCATAGGGCAAAGGCTGCTGGGCATGAAAGCGTGGCTGATAACTACTTCCTAGCCCCAATAAACGGTGAATGGTAATCGGATTCAGCTGTTTTAACTCATCCGTCACCAAGCCTTGCAGTTTTTCATCATTCAGTGAATTTTGTAGTGCTTCTTTCATGCGCTGTGCCGCTTTACCGGTCGGCGCAGCCATGGCAATGCGGATATTCGGCATCGCCTGATTCAGCATGGCAATAATTCGCGCCAAGGTATAGGTTTTTCCGGTTCCCGGTCCGCCAGTAATGATATTCAGTGCCTGCTTCGCCACCATCTGCAAAGCCTGAATTTGATAGGGGTCAGTGAGTAAATCGGGATAAGCTACAAGATCAACCGCTGCAATGGTTTGCTGTTTGAGACGTACCACTTGCCGGGCCAGAGACTGCTCCATCGCCCAGTAACGATACAGATACAAATGCTGCTGATCAAAAACAAAAGGCGCGATATTTTGCTCGACATTTTCAGCCAAAACCACTAAATCATGCAGTGTATCGGCTTGCTGCCGAGTTGCAGAAATACAACTGTCGCCGTGTTGAACTGCCTGTAGAACCTGTTCAATAATATCGCTGCTATCTTCGTCCTGCTGTGCATGACTAAACGACTGCTGGCGAATAAACCGACTCCAAGTGCTGATCCATGCAGCGCCTTGATCATCTTTATATTGTTTATTTTCCACACAGTTATCCTCAAATTTATCCACAGCTTAATCTGTTGTTTAAAAGACATTAATTTTCATAAATCAGGCTATTTTGCTGTTTTTATCTTCAGCAAAACAGCCCAAAATAGCATCAAGCCGTAGTATAAATTCGGCCTCCGGCTTCCAGTGATAAAAGCCCTGTTGCGCCTGCCCCTTCATACCGCGCAAATACAGATAACTTGCGCCGCCCAAATGTTTTTCAATGTCATAGTCCTGCATGTGTACCGTTAAATAGCGATGTAATGCCACCAGATACAAACCAGCCTGTAACCAGTAACTGGCCTGCGACATGCTCTGCTTAATTTCCGTCTCAACATAGTGCGATTGATCGGTGCCTAAAAAGTTACTTTTATAATCGGCGATGTGATAATGCTGGCCATCAAAATACACCAAATCGATGGAACCGGTGAGATAGCGTGCAGAATTGGCCGGGTTAAAATCCAGCATGTCGATGCCGTGTTCTGCATACAATTGATGAATACGCTGGATGGCCAAGACATGGTCGGACAGGGACAGATAAAACGGAAATTCTGCCAGATATTCATGTTCATTCAGTTGATTGAGCTGAAAATCCTGATGTAAGGGTGTCGTTAACACCTCGGCTAGCCATTCGCCCATCCAGCCAATCAACTGTTCTTCATCGACCTGCTGAAACTCCTGCTCATATTTTGCCGAAAGTTCTTGCCATAAAGCGGGATAATCATTTTTAAAACGGCGGCGAATTTCCAAAGACCAGTCTTGCTGATCTTTAAAATCAATATGTTCAAAAATTTCATGCAAGAAAGTTCCGGCAACCGTTCCCATCGGAAAATTGTGTTTGATCCATGCCAACGGTTGATTGGTCACAGTTTCAATCGGCTCAACTATATGCATTTCATCTGCGGCACTTGGCATTTGCTCGGTATTCACCGCCAGCGCATCCATAGCCTGTTTACGGCTTAAATGCTGGGCCAAGGCACTGAAACTGGTTTTGGAACGTGGATAAAAGCGCTGACTAGGGAATTGCAAAGCCTGTAAAGGCAAAAGTTCCTGCTGCTTGGCTTGCAGCTTGAGCGGTCTTTCATTAAGCAATGCTTCGTCAGCACTGGCAGGATGCGCAAAGTCTTGCCCACGCCAGAAAGCCAAACCATGATTGGACTTGCCTTCCTGATCTTGCAACAGGGCATAGACCCGATGGCTGGCCCGAGTCAGCGCCACATACCAGAGTCGATGCTGCTCTGCGACAGCACGGGCATTGTGCTGATCAATTGCATTTTGATCGAGCAAATGCTTGTCATTCACCGCAACCACACGCTGAATATCCACTGTCCCGGTCACCGGATGAACATGTTCTACCGTGGAAAAGTTTAGGGTTTTGTTCATTTCCCTAAAATCTTTATCTGCCCCGAGCAGGAACACAATTTTAAACTCCAGTCCTTTGGACTGGTGAATGGTCATCAGTTGCACCCCTGCCTCATTCGACAGTTTGCGTTCCAGCTCCCACTCGCGTTCTGCCGGAGATTGCAGCTGTTTCAGATACCAATGATAGAGTTTTTGTGCGCCCTGATACTGTTCGCTGTACTGGCACAATAATTCGGTCAGATGACGCAAATTAACCACGCTACGTTCATTATCGCGGCTCTGGGTGGCGACCAGGTTTTTCCAGACCTGAAACAGGTTCAGACAGTATTGCCACGCGGTTAAAAAGCCTTTTTGCAGCCACATTTCCCGAATGCAATCAAAGTCGTAAATGAACTGGCTCAAACCATCGGCCTGAGCTTCCAGCTGTATCAATTGCTGCAAATTAAAGCCTAATAGACGGCTGAGTAAAGCCCGCTTGATTTTGCCCTCGTCATAAGGATGCATGATGGCTGCCAGTACCGCCCCAACATCCTTGGCAACCGCATGGTCAAACACACTGCGTTTCGATGGACGATTGACCCGAATACCCAAACGTTCCAGTTCATACTGGGCTTTATCCAAACCATCATGGTTTTTCGATAAAATTGCGATGTCATTTTCAATCAGATATCTGGGACCGGTTTTTTCCGCCAGATAGAGTTTTTCTTCAATGCACTGATTGAGTAAATCACGAATTTTCCAGGCGACCTGAATCGGCTCGTCCTTTTTATCATTCAGCAACAGCCAGCGCAGCGGTTGATGATTTTCACCCTCTGCATCAATGAGTGCTGGATGGGGACGCGAGCCGGCTTCAACCGGGCTATAAATCACCTCTTCACCAAAGTCCATCTGCCGCTGAAACAGGGCATCCACCGCCTGCACCAGCACTTTAACCGAACGGTGATTATGGCACAGGCTGTATTGCCGTCCCTGTTTGGACAGCACATCGGCACGGGCTTTGTTATAGGTCAGCATGTCGCCGCCGCGAAAGCCATAAATCGCCTGTTTCGGGTCACCGACCATAATCATGCAGCCCTGCATATAGCGCTTCTGATCACGCCAAATCCGCGCCAGCATATTGTCCTGATCCTGGTTGGTGTCCTGAAATTCATCCACCAGAATCAAGGGATAACGCGCCTGGACAAACTTGGCAAAGCGTAGTCCCTGCTCACCTTGCAAGGCTTCTGAAAGCGTGCGAATCTGCTGGGCAAAAGTGGTTTCACTTTTCTGCTGCAGTACTTGCGGCAAGCGTTTTTTGACTTCGCGACTTAAATAAAACTTCAGATAGGCATCCAGCAAATCCAGATCCAGATTGAGCTGGGACAAAGCTTCGCAAAAACTTTTTAGCGCTTGCATCACTGGGTGCTGTTCAAACTGATGCAATACCTCTTCAGCACATTTATTCAGAACTTTTTTGGTCGCCAGTTCAGTGAGATTTTTCAGGGTCTTTTCAAAATGTGGGGCAAATAAAGCATAGCTGCGCTGTTCCGATAGAGCCTGAATAAACGCTGGTAAATCTTCACACAAGGTGTGCTGCATCAAGGCATCAGTGCGCCATTTTTTGCCAATGACCGAATGATATTGTCCATCTGCGGAATAATATTCACTCAAGCCCGCAATCAGGCTTAAATCCAGCTGAATAAAGTCATCTACCAGCTGTTCAAACTGCTTTAAATCCAGCTCGGGCGCCTGCACTTCCTGAAACTGTGCCGAGGCAAAGTTCAGGCTATTTTCCACTACCGGAACATAAGCCTCCTGCGACTTCAGCTTTTGATTCAGCAGCAGATAATCCACTACATTCTGCGGCTGCAACTGAATCCATTCACGCAGCACATCATGAATCAGCTGGTAGGTATAGCTTTTGGCATCATCGGTAATATCGGCCCGTTCAATTTTGCCACTTTCAAAGGAAAACTCGCGCAGCAGCTTTTGGCTAAAGCTATCCAATGTACCGACAAACAGCTCATCCAGCTGGTCAATCACCAGTTTTAAACGTTCCCGGGCAAAATCCACTCGCGTAGCATAGTCACTCAGCACCTTTTGAAATAAGGGGTCTGTTTCAGCGGCAATTTTGGCCTGAATTTCAGTCTCGGTCAGGGTCTGACAGCGTTCAAAATAACGCAAGGTTTCTACCAGACGTGCCCGAATACGGTTTTTCAACTCTGCAGCGGCGGCACGGGTAAAGGTGGTGGCAATCACCTGATTGGGCAAATATGGCCCGAGAAAAATCCGCACCATCAGGCTAGACAGGGTAAAGGTCTTGCCTGTACCGGCCGAAGCTTCAATCCAGTGCAAGCCCTGGAATTGCATGTCGACAATCGGGTTAAAAGACATTTGAGTTAATATTTGGGGAGAATTCATCTTATTTTTTATTCTTCAATGGCCTGTTGATGCATAAACACTGGTTGATAGAGCTGATAGGAAAATTGTGCGCAGGCATCTTCCAGCAATGCAGTCGCATCCTGTTCCTGTAAAATAAACTGCCAGTCACGGTGCATTTGGGTAGCTTCATTATCCGTCACCGAAAAGCCGCTAAACTTGCCATCTTCATGCCAGTCTTTATAAATCACATCCATATCGTCAATGCACATCTGGTTCTGCTCATTGGCTTGCCAGTTATGCTGCTTGTCTTTTTCTGCAATTTTAAGCAGCAAGGCCGCAGGCAACACCAACGGCTGGCTTTGCCCATATTTCCAAGCGGCCAGCCAGTGATCCAGCCACTCGCGGGCTTTATTGGACGTCACGCCATGACACAAGATGGTCCGGTCACTAAACACCACAATCCGCGCCAGTTTTTCGCCACAATCACCCAAATTCAGATAACCTAGCCAGAGCAGATATTCCAGCCAGACTTTGGCACGGCGCTTGGCACGTGCACTTGAAGCATCCAGACTGACCCATTTAGCTGCGCCATTTTTCGGCAAATGAATGTTCATATACATGTGATCATTCACCTTCCACACCTGCTGTGTAGTCGGGGTCACTTCAGGGGCATATTTCAGCAAGCGGTCTTTTAAACGCTGCTGTTCCACCAGACTCATTTGCCAGCTGCTTTGTTGCAGTTTGCCTATCGGCAGATGATCCATCAGCAATTCAGGTTGAGCCGTCCCCTCCTGTTTTTGCAGGAACTGGCGCACGGCATAACGCCCCAAACCATCCAGCAACAAAGGTTCCTGTACCGCAGGCAGATCTTCAGGGCGCAGGTTTTCCACCCCCAAGGTTTTTAAATAAAGCCGCGCCGGAAACGTGACATCCTGAATCCATTGATGACTGTCCAGCACCCAGACATCCTGCTGCAGATGCTGATACGGCATATTTACCCAGGAGGCACGCTGTCCGGTGGCATGACGAATCTGTCCCGCTACACAGAACCATTGATCCTGATAACGCACCGGTCGAGCCGATTCAAAGCCCAGTGGATCAAAAGGTAATAAGGGATGCACATGATGCAGCGAGCGTAGTTGTTCAGGCACCTCTACACCGCCGATGATTACCGTTTCATCGGCTTCCGCATCGGGCCTTTTGTTCTGCACAATATAGGCCAGATGCTGTACCAGTTCCTGCACCACGGTGGATGGATCACGCACTTCACCATCATTAATGTCGAAGCCGTTATAAAACAGCCACAGATTGTCCTGCGCCAATAGCAAGTGATCTAAAAATGCCCCCTGATCATCTTCCAGACGGGAACGGTCGCCGAGCTGCGGTTTGAGCAAATCCATCAAATCAAAAGGTAAATGCTGGCTACGATTGGGAAACTTACCACTGTCCAGTCCCAACATCACAATCAGCTTATACGGCACAGGACGAATCTGCCCGATCTGGCTAAAAGTAATCTGCCCGGTCGGTTCAGCATGGTCCAGCTGCATTTCCAAGGTGTTATTAATTTCTGCCAACAGATAAGGCAGAGGCAGGCTTAAACTGCGCAAGGCATGATGATCGTGCTCATCGTAGAAACTGGCCAGTGTCAGCATTCGTTCCTGTTTTTTAATGATTTTATACACGGTCGATAATGACTCGACGCCAGTTTCTTCAAACTCGGCAAGATCCTGCATCAGGCGTTTTAGCCACTGCTCTACAGGGACATTTTGTCCTTGCTCATGCGCAATCATCCAGTCCCGGCGCGCGTCAAAATCCTGATAAATCTGGATCAGCTTGCCAATCAGCTCAAAATCGCTGGGCAGGACCTGGGCAAAACTGAGCGTGCCCTGAAACAGGCGATGCTCAGGAATGGCAATCCCCAAGGCCAAACGGTCGAGCGTAAATTTAAAACTAAAACGATAGTCTTCATCGCCTTCGCACAGGCTACGCTTTAAATGCTCGGCATCCAGTCCGCGTTTAAAACCGGCAGCAATCAGCAATTCCGTAATGCGTTCAATGGCATTGACGTCCAGACTGTAACGCTGCTGGGTCGCGCTTAAACTCAGCCAGTCGGCAAAATCTTCAATACTGAAACGCCCCTGAATCAGTTCAATCCGGCCCAGTACCGCTCGCCAAGCATTCAACGCATCCAGTTGTGCCACACCGGCAATTTGAATGGGCAGATATACACTGTCTTTGGACAGTTGATGACTGCTGCCGGCTTTATGCTGAATCAGGTCACGTTCGCTGGGTGGCGGTGCAAATACGCTGCGGATCAGCGGTTCAAGCTCGCTTAAGCTTGGGCTGAGCACCAAAATATCACTGGGTCTACGCGGTGCTTCTTTGGTGCCCTGTGCCAGCCAGTGAATCAGCTGTTCTTTTAACACTTCCAGCTGGCGCAAACTGGAATGGCAAACATGAATTTGTATCGAATCATCCTGTTCATCCAGTACATATTGATGCTGCTCTGGCTCCACCAGATACAAAATATCAGACTGGATTTTACCGAGTAAATTCGCTTTATATTCATCAATAAAGGCATCTGCCCAGACCCCATCTTCCCCCGAAGATAAATTCGATAACAGGGAGAAATGGTCACGCGCCTGCTTGCCAAAACGGGTCAACAAAGGATGACGCGACTCGCGCTGTTCTGCATTGAAATTTAAAGTAAATTCCTGGAAAAACTGTTCAATGTCGGCATCACTGGCTTTGGGGTTTTTCGCAATAAAGCGTTCTTTGACCCTGAGGTCGTAACGTGCTTTCCAGTTCGGATCGACACTGTCGGCCCAATATTCCTGTGAAGGGTTGTAATGCAGAATATAAATATCAAGGTACTGCCCCAGACGGCGTAAAAACTCCAGCTGCATGGGAGGCAAATCCAGCAGGGTAAAAATTACCAGTTGTTGTGGCAATTTTTTTAATGCTGCCTTGCGGGTCTCAGGATGATCCAGCGTTTCCCAGAACATAGCATCAATACTCTGCATCTGTTCAAAGTCCTGATGAAACACTTCCTGCCACAGCCAACGCTGCCAGGCTTCCAGTTCACGCGCCTGATTCAGGGTAAATTCAGAAATGTCGCTATTGGTTTTAAAGAACATGTCCTCAATCGGAAGTTCTTTATTTTGTCCCCAAGCCTGCAGCCAGTTAGTTGGACAGCTGCACATATTGGGAGGGCAATTTTTCTGGCAATGGCCGCGATATTCCATGTAATGGCTAAACAGGCGTGATACCTGCTCTGCCACCCAATACAGCATGCCCTGCTTTTTCAGCTGCTTTTCAATGCCCTGTTCCAAACGGTCGGCGCTGTCATAAATCCGCTGTACGATGGAATATAAAGGATGATCAAGCTGTAAAGAATTTTTTTCGCCCTGAATAAAGGCTTTTAATGCCTGAAACACGCGCCACTTGATAATAATTCGTGGAATATTGGCTTTACGCACCTGCTCTTTTTGATCGACCAGCACCCATTGATAGGCTGACCATTGGAAACCACGAATCCGGTGATGAAACTGGGTATTGGCACTGATGCCTTTTTGCTCTGCCAGCTTTTGGGTCAGCCAGGCTTCAACCGCATGCGACGGCACAATAAAGTGTTGAGTTTGCAGCACCTGAAAAGGTGTTGTGGCAGGCTTATTCACGGTCGTCAGCATGGCGTGCACCAGCACGTCTATACGCTGACTTTGAATCACATGAATGGCCATGACTGCATTACCCCAATATTTTTTAAAAAATGAAACGCCTACAAAAGCATAAAGATTATTTACTATACAACGGCGTCTGTCTATGTCAGTTTTAACTGCACATTAGCTTTAAAAAGGCTTTGAAATTCACACCTTAATGATGGTTGAATAGAACAAATAACACAAAATTTAAGGTATTTACATGATGAAAATAGATAAAATTCCAGACGCAATCGATCCTCAGTTAGACTTGGAAAGCATTCGGGCAGAATGCCTGGAACTTGTCAAAAAACGTGCTTACTGTTCTGCAGGTGCAGCCGTCATTCCGGTTCCATTTCTGGATGTGGTCATCGATGTCGGAATTTTGTCACAACTCATTCCGGAAGTGAATGCACGTTTTGGTTTGGCTCCGGAACAAATCAGTGTCTATGACCCTGAAACCAAAAAAGTACACTGGCATGAACTGCGTAAACGGGGGGTAGAATTTTCCGGCCTGGTGGTGGCACGTACCGCAGTGAAAAAATCCCTCAACAATGTGGTAGCAAAGGTCATCACCAAACAGGTGACTAAATTTATTCCGCTAGGTGGTCAACTTGTTGCTGCAAGTTTAGGCTACATTGTGATGAAGAAAGTCGCCGAAGCTCACGTAGAAGACTGTTACAAAATTGCCAAAGGGATTCAACAAAAACAGCAAGCCCAAGCGGCGAGTTAATCATCCCTCGCTCTATTAATAAAAAATTCCGCTTGCAGCTGAGAACCTAATTGGTTCTCAGCTGCTTTAAAATGGTTCTTAATATTTCTAAACGTGCGGTATTTTTGTCATCGTTGGCAATAATATGCCACGGTGCATAAGTGGTGCTGGTATGTTCGAACATATCCGCAGCTGCATCCAAATAAGCATCCCATTTTTCCCGATTGCGCCAATCCTCTGGAGTGATTTTAAAGCGTTTGTTTGGCGTCTCTTCACGGGCTTTAAAACGGGCGGCCTGCTCATCCTTGCTAATCGCCAGCCAGAATTTGATCACTACGGTTTGACTATTGGCCAGATCCCTTTCAAAGCGGTTAATTTCATCATACGCTCGCTGCCACGCATGCTCACTGACCAGTCCCTCCACGCGTTCCACCAGCACCCGTCCATACCAGGAACGGTCAAAAATCCGGATGTCTTCATCAGTCTGCAACTTGGTCCAAAAACGCCACAAATACGGATGACGCATCTCATATCGTTCAGGAGCCGAAATACTGTGAATGTCATATTCCCGCGGATCAAGATTTTTCACCAGCCGTTTGATGGTACCGCCCTTGCCTGCTGCATCCATGCCTTCAAATACAATAATGGCTTTACGGTCATCAAAACGTAACGCCTCGGCTACTTTTACCGATAGTTCTTTCAGCTCTTTTTTATAGTCTTCTTTGGTCGTGGGCTGATTTTCTGGATGCAGCAACAACTCTGGAACAGGCGCCTGTTTCCATTCAGTTTCTACTTCGCTCAAATGCTCTGGACAGTTTTTCATAGCCGCCAAAATGATCTGTGCAAATTGTTGATTACGTAATTTTTCATCCTCGCAATCAATGATGTTCCAGTCCTTGGTAAAACGCTGGCTGAGCTTTTGCAAACTGTCGTACTGCTTTTTATTACGCCAGTCCAGACCATGTAATTTATGCCAGCGCACTTCATGGGGATCCAGATTATCCATTCGCTTCTGCAAAGATTTCCAGGACAGATCAAACCAGACCTTCACCACATCGACATGATTATTTTTTAAGTCCTGCTCAAAAGCCTGCATATTGGCAATATAGGTATCAAACTGCGATTCATCCAGAGGCTTGGATACATGCAGGGCGGTGGCCAGCAAATCACTATACCAGTTGCCAAACAACACCATGAGCTGGCCTTCGGCAGGAATAAAGCTTGCATACGGCTGCCAGTAGGTCTGTGTGTTATCGAACATGTTGGCGGCATCAGCCTTAACCAGTAAATAACGCGGATCGACCCATTCACGCAGCTGCTTCACCGCCTCGCCCTTTCCAGCCAGTTCAATGCCATTGACCAGCACCAGTACGCTTTTGGCATTACTCTGGCCACGAGTATTTCTTAACTGATATTGTGCTTCAATCAAATTCAGGGAAAGTTCATCTTCATCCAGCAGCAGATTTTTTGTTTTTTTCAGTGTCATCTTTTCCCCCTATCCTTTTTTCTAAATTTCAGTCTATTCAAGCATAATCCTAGACTGAATTTGAACACATAGTGTTTATATTGCTCAGAATTGCTGCGATTCTCGGCAAACTGACTTAATTTAAACCATTTTTCTTGCTGTTTGTCATAGCGACTTTGCCCGTCTCGCTCTAATATTTAGCCATCTAAAAAATAATAGAGACATAGCATGTCTAAACTGGCTGCATTGGATGATCTTTTAGAATTGTATTATCAATTGAATTATCATCAAAATCCTGACATTTTTCGGCGCCTGCAAGATGTACAGGCTTGGCAAAAACAGCGCATGCAGGCCACCCATAGTAAACAGTTTGCTGAAAAGCAGAATGTATTGATGTCAGAGTATTTTCTGAACCGTCTCTATGGCGGTCCAGATTTTGACGCACTGGCTGAGCAGATTGCCCGCTTGATGAAATATGCACACAAGGCTGAAAAGCTGATTCCTGAAAATGCGGTGAAAACAGGCACATCAGGGGTATCTTTAGCCATTTTAGCGGTACAACTGGATGAACAGGTGGCCATGCAGCTCCTTGAAGATTATCATCCGCACGAAGCTCTAAACGATGAGATGATGCGTTTGACTTATCTAAAACTCGATCAGGGGCAGCCTCGTTTAAAACAGCTGGATTTACTCGACCAGCTGGGTTTTAGCCTGGATAAATACATGCGCTCGTTTATGGTTCAGACTGCATTTAAAATGTGTAAGGGGGCGGCCAGCAAATATAATTTCAACATCATGTATGAATTTATGCAGGATGGCTTTTTGGCCATGAAACCGTTAAAGTCAGCTGAGAAATTCGTGAAGGATTTTACCGCGGTTGAACGTCAGATTATCCATAAGGTTCACGCAGGCGATCCTCACCCGTTTCAGTAAATTATGTTGTGATGGAAATAACAAATTGCGCAGTGAATAAAAACACAGAGCAGATTTTATGTATATTATTCATAACAATTGCATGCGGATTGCTGTACAACGTCCTAGAATCTGTCATCATGCAAGCACTGCAACATTAACCCTATTTTTATGTTAGGAGTGACTCTAATGTCTAACGAAAAACAAACGCCTCCCTCTACCCCTGAGTCGGCACAAAATACAGACAAAGTGAGTCCTTTCTTAACTGAGCCTCTTCCACAAGGCACTGCACAAGGTCAGCAACAATCTTTACAACAACAGTTAACCGATACGCCAGTGACCGGTTCAGTACCCAAATACAATCTGCCACGTGGTGCCAATACCGGTAATGTCGGTCCGACCACCCACTTCGGTTACCAGACCGTCAGCAGTGAAGATAAAGCCCAGAAAGTGGCGGAAGTTTTCCATTCGGTTGCCAGCAAATACGACATCATGAATGATCTGATGTCTTTCGGTATTCACCGTCTCTGGAAACGTTTTGCCATTAATATGTCGGGCGTACGTCGTGGTCAGCATGTGCTCGACATTGCCGGCGGTACAGGGGACCTGGCCAAAGTCTTTAGCCGTGAAGTCGGTCCTACCGGTCATGTGGTCTTGTCTGACATTAACGAATCGATGCTGAACGTCGGTCGTGACCGCCTGACTGATGCTGGCTGTACCAATGTAGACTTCGTTTTGGCCAATGCTGAAACACTGGAACCATTTGCAGACAACAGTTTTGACTTGCTCACCATCAGCTTCGGTTTACGTAACGTGACCGATAAAGATGCTGCGCTGGCTGCCATGTACCGCGTGCTTAAGCCAGGTGGCCGTTTGCTGGTACTTGAATTCTCTAAACCGGTGTTTGAGCCATTCTCTAAACTGTATGACCTGTATTCGTTCACGGCTTTACCGATCATGGGCAAAATTATTGCCAACGACTCTGAAAGTTATAAATATTTAGCCGAATCTATCCGTATGCACCCAGACCAACGCACCTTAAAAGGGATGATGGAAAATGCCGGCTTCCAGAACTGTGATTACCACAACCTGACGGGTGGTATTGTGGCGGTTCACCGCGGCTTTAAACTTTAAGGTTTTATACTATGTGGTCGATTCTGGCACTGGGTGCAGTTGAACGGTTAATTCATCATGTGATTGATCTGGATGCCATTACCCGTATCCAGCTCAATCAGTTGCAAGGCAAGATGTTACGTGTGGTGATTGACTCACCGCAACTGTCTGTTGATGTGTTTTTTGACGAAAATAAAGTGCGCCTGGAACCGACCGTCACCGGTCAGGCAGAACGTCCGTCCATTTTTGAGCAACGCCCGTTTGACCCGCAACAAACATCTATGCCAGCCACCGCAACCTTACAGGTTAAAAATGTGGTTGAGCTAATCAAACTGCTGCTGGCAGATGATGTGGGTAATATTCCGCTGCAGGGTGACTATCACCTGTTACAGGATATTCAGCGCATTTTGCAACAGGCTGAACCGGATTTGGCTGCGCATTTAAGTCCGTGGATTGGCCCTGCCCTTGCCCATGAACTGGGTAAAATCCAGCTGGCACCGAAACTTTTAAAACGTTCCTTAGCAAGTTATTTATTCTTTGCTGAAGATGCGTTAAAAGAAGATACAGGTTTATTTGCTGCACGTTGGCAAATGGACGATCTGCAACAAGATACCCGAATTTTCAATCAAAATTTAGACCGTGCTGAAGCCAAGATTCAACAGCTTCAGGCACAGATTGATGCCGATTCAGATACACCCGCTTCATCTCAAGACTAGGTAATTACATTTATGATTCCGCACGTTTCACGTTTACTCGAACTTTGGCGCATCGCCGCGCACTATAGACTCGACACGTTGTTTCCTGCGGAAGAATTACCGGAAAAAGCCCGTCATGCTTTAAGTTTCATTCGCATGCACCCTGCAGCATGGTCAAGCCGTGAACGTAAAAATCCGCTTAAGCTGAAACAGGCTTTAGAAGAAATGGGACCGCTGGCGATTAAATTGGGACAGCTGCTTTCAACCCGTCGTGACCTGATGCCACCTGAAGTTTTACAGCAACTGGTCTTATTGCAAGACCGGGTCAAACCCTTTGACAGCAATGTAGCTAAAACACGAATTCAGCAATCGCTCAAAGCCGATGTAAATACATTGTTTGCACGTTTTGATGAACAACCGCTTGCCGCTGCCTCGATTGCACAAGTCCATACGGCTGCCCTGCATGATGGCCGCGAAGTGGTGGTGAAAGTCACCCGTCCCGACATTCGCACGCAAATTCTGCAAGATTTTGAAATTCTGGACTGGCTGGGAGCAGCGCTGGAAAAACGTCTGGAAGCCGCACGTGCCCTGCATTTATCGGAAATTATTCAGGACTATCGCCAGATCATTTTAAATGAGCTGGATTTGACCCTTGAAGCCGACAACACCCGTCGCATGCGCCATTATTTTACTGGCTCAAGCATGATGTATGTGCCTGAAGTGTATATGGACAGCAAAGATGTGATGGTGGCTGAACGCATCACCGGTGTTCCGATTTCCGATACCGCGACTTTTGACCAGATGGGTATGAATCGTGCGGAGCTGGCAGAAAAAGGTCTGACCATTTTCTTCACCCAGGTGTTCCGTGACAACTTTTTCCATGCCGACATGCACCCCGGTAACGTATTTGTCGAAACCATCAATCCTGCTAATCCGCGCTTTATTGCACTGGACTGTGCGATTATGGGTGAGCTCTCCAAGCATGACCAGATGACCGTAGCACGCATGTTACTTGCGGTCATGAACAGTAACTTCATGCAGCTGATTCAGATTGTGCACCAAGCTGGCTGGATTCCACCGGGTACCGACCAGGATGCTCTGGCCCGTGAAATGCGTCGCACCGTAGGTCCAATGGTATCAAAACCGATGAGCGAGTTGGACTTTGCCGGCATCCTGATTCAAGTGATGGATATCGCCCGCCGTTTCCATCTGGAAATTCCTCCGCAGCTGATGTTATTGCTGAAAACACTGGTTCATGTAGAAGGTTTGGGCACCGACCTCTACCCGGACCTTGATATCTGGAAACTGGCGAAACCGATTTTAACTGACTGGATCAAGGCCAACATGAATCCAGTGAAAAACATGAAGGAAATCGGCCAGCAGATTCCTGACCTTCTGCTGGGTGCGCAGGATTTACCAAGTTTGATGATTGACAGCCTGAATGGTTTAAAAAACCAGTCCGCCTGGCATTCCAAACAATTGCATGAACTGCAAAGCATGCGTCTGCAAATGGAACATCAGCAAAAACGCAGCTGGCTGTTTGGCAGTCTGATGGCGATTCTGCTTTCGATTGCAATTATTTCGCCATGGTATGTATCTATTATTCTGATCATACTTGCGAGCTTGCTGGCTGTCTGGCGAATTGCGAAATAAGATTCCCTATTCAAAAATAATATCAGCCCACTTATATGAGGGCTGAGTTTTTATTAATTTATCAATAAATTATTCAAGTATTATTTCATAATGATTTGTTGCATTTAGTTCAATTTAGGTGTTTTTTTCACTTATTTTTTAACCATTTTTTTGTTATAAAGTAAAGCATGACTCATAACTAAAACTTAGGCTTTAGGGAATACTATGTTTAATCGAACTTTTAAACTAACAACATTAGCAATTGCAACTTCATTATTGGCGGCTTGTGGCGGTGGGGGAAGTAGTTCGTCTACACCTGCTGCACCCACTATTAACGGTCTGGCTGTAGATGGGCCACTAGCAGGTGCTACAGTCACTTTCACTGAATGTAATAATGCTACCACAACAACAAAAAGTGACGGTACATTCACCTTCCCTCAGGGCTGTACATCAAGTCCTGTAACTGTCACTGGTGGTATCGATACAGCAACAGATTTACCGTTTACTGGAGAAATTAAAGCCCCTGCTCGTACAGCGACTGAGCAGAATACCATTGTGGTTTCGCCAATCACTACCCTGATTCAAGCCAGTATTGCAGCAGGAGCTACACCTGCTGAAGCAACGCAACAAATTGCAACGGCTTTGGGCTTAGCAGATAAAGATTTACTGTCAATTGATCCAATGAAAGATCAGGAAGTCTATGCCAAAACTGTTGCAGTGCAACAAATGGTTGAACAAATTCAAGCCGTTGTAACATCTCTAGGCGGTAGCACCACTCAAGCGGACTTAAATACTGTAGCATTTTCTGCATTACAAGCTGCATTGTCTGCTCCTACCTCAGATAATAACTTAACAAGCACAGCTACAATTACAGCTGCAATTTCAGCAACTGTAGAAGCAGTAAAAGAAGATTTACCAGCCGAGACCGCGGCAAACTTGGCAAATGTAAAAACCAACCTTTCAGCGTTAAGTGCTGAAGTCATTTCAAGCAATGTTCAAAAGGTTGAAACTGCGATTCAAAATGTACCTGCTGCAACATTCAGCCAAGGTACCGAGAGTATTAAAACAGTGACGCAAACTGCGGTGGTTGAAGCAAAACAGTCAGTTGCTGCGGAGAAAATTGTAACTGCTTTAGCTCCTCTGTTGACTGAAACACTTGATACAGAAACTACAGCGGCCCTTAAGGCAATCAGTTCAGCTGTTGCTTCTTCTAATACTACTGATACTACTCAAATTACTAATGCACTTGAGGAATTTGAAGCGGTTTCTAATATAACAATCCCTGCTGATGCTAAAACGACCGTTGAAAAAGCAAATTCATTCTATGCAGACTATTTAGAATTGAATGGCTTTAATGTACAGGGTGTAAACCAAACGATTACAGCACTAAATGCTTCACTCACTAGCCCGATTCAAGTACCAAGTTTAAATAACCTTTTAGTGGGTATCACTCCTATAGGTACATATACAACAACGGCTAGCCCAATTGCTGCTGCTGCTGCATTACACATTAGCACTGGCACTAAAACATTAACAATCTCTGCAAATAAGTTAAATCTTAACTTTAGTGCAGGTACATTAACTGCAGCTACCATTCCAGCAGGCACAGAGATTAAGGTTGATTCAACAATCAATAGCTTAAAAACCACCTTCACCGTAAATGCTGATCAAAGTGTACTAAGTAACGGTAAAATTGCGCTAAATACAGCGACTTTAGGTTCGTTGTCAGCATCTTTAGCAACTCAGCTCAACAATTTTAGCTTAAAAGGTGACACTGTTACCGTGACTGCAGTCATTAAGGCAGCACCAATTATTGCTATTAACAATGGTAGTCCTGCTGTTGCACCTAAATACACTTTAGGTACAACTGATGGATCAGGTGTATCGGCTAAATTTAAAGTAACGCAATAATTGAAACTAAAGAGCTGCTGCAAAGCAGCTCTTTTTTATCATCTGGAAAAAATATGAAGAAAATATCTGCCATTCTGGGATTATTTTTAGGTGGTACTGCTATTGCTTACGCTGCTCCGAATGATCCGTATCTAAATGCAAAAAACTTTAATGCTCCTGCTTCTACACTGCAAATAGATCTTGCCGTGGACGCAGTCAATGACAGCATTGATATATTTAATATGCGTGAAAGCGAAGGGGTCAGTGATAGCTCAGCTGGAGATTACCAAGGTTTTCATTTGTCTGGTCAGTATGAACTAAATCCCCAGTGGTCCATTGAAGCAAGCTACTGGCAACGTGAAATTGAATACCGTCAGGATAGCAACAAAATTGACAGTGCCTTGCTCGCCTTACGTTACACGCCGGAACTACAGCTGAAAAAGCGCGATGCATTAAGTTTCCGTGCCAGCCTCTGGGGTAATACTGCAGATACCCTATCTAAATCCAGTCCAACCTTGGTGAATCAGCAAACCTTTAATCAGGTTCAGGTACACAGCCCAGAAGACCTTCAGCTACAGCTCGATGCCATCTTCTCGCGTAAACTTGATCCGATGAACCAGCTCAATGCTTTTGCCAGTGTAGGTTATAGCAAAGTAAAAGTCAGCAATGTTGACCTTCAGGCTAAGCTGGCAGGCTGCTTAATGGACATCTCAGTCAATGACAGTAATCAATATAATGCACAGTTGGCTCAGCCTTGCTCAAAAGATGGTATTACTATCAATGAGTTGAACATTCAAGGTAATGCCAACGAGTTTGGTTTTGATATCGAGAAAGACCTGAATTACGATAGTTATTATGCAGGCCTAGGCGGCTCATGGAACTGGCGCTATAAACAGTTTGAAAGCCAAATTGCCTATCAATATCAGCGTTTATGGCGTAACGATATTGATGATCGCGTGAGTAATTTTGGTAATACCGCGATTAAAGACAACCATACACTTGGCGTAAAATTCAGCTACGATTTCACTCCACAGATCACTGCTTTCTTGCAGGGTGAAATCTATCAGAACAACTTTGTTGGCAATATTCCCTTTCTCTATAACGGGGTCACGGCATCACGCCTAGATAAACGTTATGGACTGGCTTCTTTAGGGCTCAATATCCGTATGTTCTAGGCTTAAAATCCTTTTAAAAAACCGTTTATCGATCCGCAGCTTTACGTAAGATGCGGATTTTTATTTTTACTGACTCATCAGTCATTCACTGAATGATCTCGCCATTGTTGCGTACCCCAGACAGATTAGAATAACAGTACACCTGTAGATTGAATGATAGATCATGATGCAAATCTTGCAAAAACGCCCTTCTTCTCTAAATGTCCGTGCTGGCCGGTTGGCACGCCAACTCATTGAAAAAGAAGGTTTGCAGGCGAATTTTGTCGATATTGTTCCCGGTGCAGCAGGTGGCCCCAAAGGCCTTGGCATTCAAGGCCTCGATCAAGCCATTTTTGGCGATTTCCTGGCACAAGCGCCACGGCGCAGAACCTTGATTGGTTCATCCATCGGTAGCTGGCGCTTTGCCAGTATTGCTGCATGGGGTGCGAAGGAAGGCACCGAACGCCTTGCGGAGCTTTATACCAACCTGCATTTCCATAAAAAAATGTCACGGCAGGAAGTGGGGCAAATTTGCCATAACATGCTGCTCGATCTGGTGCAAGGCAAAGAACAGCAGCTGGTTGAGCATCCGGACTATCATCTGACCGTCATCTCGGTCAAAGCCCAGCACATTTTCCAGAGTGACAGATCCCTGCCTTTACTGGCATCGGTTGCCGGCATTATTGGCAGTAATGCCGTGGCACGTAAGCACAACCGTCTGTTTATGCAAAGGGTAATCAGCCAACCGGAAATGGGGACACAATTTAAAGTCGATGATGATTTTACCACGCATTATCAGCCTTTAAATCTCAGCAATGTCACCTCCTGGCTGATGGCTTCTGCGTCTATCCCTGGAGTGATGGCGGCAATCCGCGATATTCCCGATGCACCGAAAGGCAGTTACCGTGATGGCGGTTTAATTGATTATCACCTTGATCTGCCGTTTCAGAGCCAAGGCATTGTGCTATATCCGCATTTTAGCGACAGCATTACTCCGGGCTGGTTTGACAAAATGTTGAAAAAGCGCAAGGCTAATCCGGAAAATCAGGCACGCACCTTATTGCTTTCCCCCTCAATCGAATATTTACAGTCCCTACCACTCGGTCGTTTGCCGGATCGTAAAGATTTCACTTTAAAAGGGCTGGACCAGAAACAGCGGATTCAAATGTGGAATCAGTCGATAGCAGAAAGCCAGCGCATGGGGGATGAGTTTTTGGAAATGGTGGAAAAACAGAATTTTCCGCAGCTGATGCAGGATTTATAAAATCAAGTAGAGGAAAAACTATAGGCGCTTGATTAAGTGAATCAGTTTATTTTCCTATGCTTGGAATATTATAAAATTCTTGGTGAATAAAGCATCTGAACCGTTTGAATCAGAAATCAAAAGGTTCATACGTATATTTTTTTCTCAAACAGTCGCTAATCACGTACACTATACAGCTGCGATTTTGATTCGCTGTTTTCCATTTTGAACATATTTTTGGTGAAATTCTCATGAACAACGCGCAATGGCTCGATGAAGTAAAATTTAACGAACAAGGTCTGATCCCTGCCATTGCCCAGCATCATCAAAGCGGACGTGTCCTGATGGTGGCCTGGATGAACCGTGAGGCTTTGGCACTCACTGCCGAGAAAAATCAGGCCGTATATTTCTCCCGTTCACGCAACAAGTTATGGCACAAAGGTGAAGAATCCGGTCATTTCCAGACTGTGCATGAAATCCGTCTGGACTGTGATGCCGACGTGATTGTGTTGCAGATTGAACAGCACGGCGGTATTGCCTGTCACACTGGTCGTGAATCATGTTTTTATCGCAAATTGACCGCAAATGGCTGGGAAATTGTCGATGCACAGTTGAAAGATCCAAGCCAGATTTATGCTGAAAAATCAACCAATCCACATACTCTGGCCATGAATGCCTCGACTGCCCAGTCTGAAGAGGTCGAAGTTCTGGATTATTTGGGCCAGATGATGGCAGAGCGCAAGAAAGCCGACCCGGATTCATCTTATGTCGCCAAACTGTATCACAAAGGCTTGAACAAAATTCTGGAAAAAGTCGGTGAAGAAAGCGTTGAAACCATCATCGCAGCCAAAGATTTTAAATCTGAAGCCAATACAGACAATAAAAACGACCTGATTTACGAAGTTGCCGATTTATGGTTCCACACCATTGTGATGCTGGGTTATTTCGACCTCGACCCACAACTGGTATTAAACGAGCTGGCGCGTCGCCAAGGCCTGTCTGGCCTGGTGGAAAAAGCCAATCGTCAGCATTAATTCAGTCTTTACCGTGTCAGTATCTAAAAAGCCTAATCCCACCTATGAGCAAGCGCTTGCTATAGATAATGCACGTCTAGGCAATTCCTTCAAAGTGATTGCCTATGCTGGCACAGGTAAAACCACTACCCTGCAAATGATCAGTGATGCCATGCCCGAGCGCCGTGGCATGTATCTGGCATTTAACAAAGCCATTGCAGCAGAAGCACAAAGTAAATTTCATCGCAATGTCGACTGCCGGACCTTTCACTCGCTGGCTTTTCGCAGTGTGCCACGCGGTGTCACCGACAAACTGCGCTTGCCGCGTTTAAGTCCGAGCTTTATTGCCAAGGAATACTGGCTACAACCGATTACCCTGCGCCGAATGATGGGCGGCCGTTATGAAAAATATGTCATGATGCCGTCACGTCTCGCCAGTCTGGTAGCCAATGCCGTCAGCTATTTCTGCTCAACCAGTTCGCAGTATCCGGCACCGCGACATCTGCAGGCACCGAGCTGGTTGCATCCGGACGATATTGAAGAATTGCAGAAGCATCTTTATCCGGCCATTGAACGGCGCTGGTTAGAATCGATTGATCCCAATCATCAGGCCGGTATTGGGCATGATATTTATCTAAAGCTTTGGGCCTTGTCTGAACCGAATATTCCTGCAGACTATGTATTGTTTGATGAAGCACAAGATGCCGACCCGCTTATGCTCGGAATTTTGCTGCGTCAAAGAAATACCCAGGTCATTTATGTCGGCGATGCCCATCAACAAATTTATGCTTGGCGTGGTGCGGTCAATGCCATGCAACAGCTACCGCTGCCTGAATCGCGCCTGACCACCTCGTTCCGTTTTGGTGAAGAGATTGCCTTAAATGCCAACGCCATTTTAGGTGCATTAAACGAAACCGTGCCCTTGCTCGGCAACCCGTTACTGAATTCCAAAGTGGTGAATAAACCGCATACCAAACAGCGCGATGCAATTTTGTGCCGTACCAATGCCCGCGCGATGGAATTGCTGCTTTCAGGACTGGTGCATGGTGACAAGGTCAGTTTGCAGGCCGATCATGTCAGACTAAACCGTTTTGTTGATGCAGCCAGTATGCTGAAACAGGGCCGCCGTGTCACCGATGTACCCGAACTGGCTTGGTTTAATTCCTGGCATGATGTGCATGAATACTGTGAAACTAATGATGGCAGTGACATTAAACCACTGGTGAAACTGGTGGATGATCACGGCACCGATCCATTAAAACGGGCGCTGGCCAAAATCACCCCGATTGAACAGGCCGACTACATTATTTCGACCGCACACAAAGCCAAAGGCCTGGAATGGGACCGTGTGCATATCGAAGATGACTATCAGTTTAAAGTCAATGAAAAAGACCATAAAATTAGTGACGAAGAGTTACGATTGCTTTACGTGGCTTGTACACGTGCTAAAGTAAATTTAAATATTCACCACATTTACGATTTGCTGCAACAGCTGAAAAAGCAAATGCCGGTCTCGCTGCGGAAAGCTGTGGGAGAATAAGTTTCGCTTTAGCTGCAAGGCAGGTGTTTTATGAAAATTGACTCCATTCAACTCAAACATGCACTTCATTTTGCCGATCTCAAGCTGAAATTTAATGACAAACCCATCACCCTGATTTTGGGCGATCAAAGCTCCGGTAAAACCGGCATTTTAAAATTCACCTATCAGGCACTCACCTGGTTTGCATCCCGTTATAAAGACTCGCGTGCTGCCGGTGTGGTCATGCAGGACCAGGACATCATGTTTACCCGCCTGCAATCCAAAATTGATATTCGGGTTCAGATTCCTCCAGATATTGGGACTTTAAATGCCTCTAGCGAAGCTGGAGACAAGCCCCTGACGACGTGTGACTGGCAGATTTATAAAACTTTAAATAGTCATGGCATTGGCACCAGCAAAGCCGAAACCCAGCAATTAGACAATCTGGTGGAACTCTATCATAACGCGCTGAAGCACGATCAGCAGCAAGGCTTGCCCTTAATTGCCTATTATCCGGCAGAACGTTTTGTCCATGAAATGAATATTCAGAGCAAAAATAATCCTGTGGTGTTTCAGACTTCACATGCCTATGAAATTTCCAGCATTCCCTATACCACCTTTAGCCGTTTCTTTGAATGGTTTCGTGAAATCAGCGATATTGAAAATGCTCAGATTGCGCAGCTGTTTCAACAGCTCATTACCAATTCGTCCATCCAGAAAAATAAAGACAAAGATTTTTTACAGCAATTGGTCAATGCCCAAAAGCAAATGAATGCGCCGAGTCTGGACGCTTTAAAACAGGCTTTGAGCACCGTTCTTCCCAATTTTGAAGACATTTATGTGCAGTATCAGCCTAAATTGCAACTGATGGTGAGTTATGCGGGAAAAATCATGCTCTATCAGCAACTTTCCAACAGTGTTAAAAACTGGATCGCCCTGATGGGAGATATTGTACGGCGTTTGTGCCTGCTCAATCCCAAAAGTTTATATCCCTGTCTGGAAGGTGACGGCATTTTGCTGATTGATGCCATTGATCACCAGCTGGATCAAAATACCTCGCAAGTGATTTTGCAGCGCCTGCATCAGGCTTTTCCGCGCCTGCAAATTATTGCCACTGGCAACCGCACTGAATTATTGGAACATGCAGCTGAATATCAATGTTTAAAACTGGAGCATAAACAGCTGTTTGATATGCAGCTACAGCCGTTACAGGAAAAGTTTGACACGATTTATGAAAATCTGGTGTTTAATGAGGAAGTGATTGAAGCCGATGCCTTAACTGAGCCTGAATCAGAAAGCATGACCCCACAAAGCCTGTTAGAGCAGATCCAGCAATATTTAACACCCGAACAACAAACAGAATTATTGCACTTAATGCAACAAAAGGATGATACATCGTCCTCTCATCCTATACCCTGAGCCAAAAGATGGAATCGTATTACAAAATAGTCAGCATCTTTAAAAATCCGGTTTCAGGGATTCATCTGGCCAAACACGCTACGCCCTTCAAGCATAGAGAGGCGTATAATAAGTAGAGGTTGTTGACCCATCATTTATGCACTATCAACAGCCCCGAGTGTGTGCGCAAAAATAATCGATGTTGTTTTACTCATGCAATAAGATCATGTATATTTAAAGTTTAATAGTAAAATCCGATTCTACTATGACTTTTTTACAGGTTGCGCAACACAGCTTGTTTTTCATTTTTTAACTCAAACCGGCTTTCAAGATTGAGAAGTTTGGATTGTTCTTTGCATTCCTGTAATCCTTGGAAGATAAGATTCACGCTTAGGTGTTTATAGCCTAACTCACGACTTTGGATATGAGTGTGCTACCGATTATTATTTTGCTACCGTTAGTACTAGGCACAACCCTTGTCTCGTGGCTGAAATTTTCACGCGGGCTAACGGCTTTAGCCGCCTTAGGGGTCAGCCTGAGTAGTCTGACTCTGTTACTGCTGCAAGCCAAAGATGTGTTTAATGGCGGAACAATGACACAAAGCTGGGCCTGGTTACCCCAGTTAGGCATTGACTTAAGCTTTCGTCTGGATGCCTTAGGCCTGTTGTTTTGCTTGCTGATTAGCGGGATCGGAACGCTGATTTATATTTATGCCTATTATTATTTAAATCCTAGAAATTCTCTAAGCAAACTCTATCTTCTGCTGATGCTGTTCATGGCCTCCATGCTCGGGATCTCTCTTTCTAACAATTTAATTTTACTGCTTATTTTTTGGGAACTGACCAGTATTTCCTCCTTCCTGCTGGTGGGTTACTGGAGCAATTACGAAGCTGCACAACGTGGTTCACGTATGGCTCTGACCATTACCGGTATGGGTGGTCTGGCCATGCTGGGTGGTTTCATTCTGCTCGGTCAAATCACCGGAACCTATCAGATTGACCAGATTTTGACGATGAAGAATCAAATTCAAAGTCACTCGCTATTTGTTCCAAGCTTGCTGCTGATTTTACTGGGTGCCTTTACTAAAAGTGCCCAGTTCCCGTTTCACTTCTGGCTGCCGAATGCCATGGCAGCTCCGACGCCGGTTTCAGCCTATTTGCACTCTGCCACCATGGTCAAAGCCGGAATTTTCCTGCTGGCACGTTTTACGCCAATTTTTGTCGGTGCAGCGCTGTATCACAATATTGTGACTTTCGTGGGCTTGTTCACCTTATGTATGGCTGCCTTCTTTGCCATTTTCAAGGAAGACTTAAAAGGCTTATTGGCTTACTCCACCATCAGTCATTTAGGCTTGATTGTGTGCTTACTGGGATTAGGTTCACCACTGGCAATTGCTGCTGCCATTTTCCATATTATTAATCACGCCACCTTTAAAGCGGCTTTGTTCATGATTGCCGGGATCATTGACCATGAAACCGGAACCCGTGATTTGCGTAAGCTTAGTGGGATCTGGCAACTCCTGCCCTTTACTGCCACCCTGACCATGATCACCGCCGCCTCTATGGCCGGTGTGCCGCTGACCAATGGCTTCCTGTCGAAGGAAATGTTCTTTACTGAACTATTGGCCAGCCTTTCAGGTCCTGTGCTTATTGTTTCTGCCATTCTGGCAACCCTAGCCGGAATTTTTGCAGTCGCTTATTCGGTACGTTTAGTGCATGGGGTATTTTTCGATGGTCCGATTGGCGCAGGGGTCCCGAACCGGCAAGCACATGAGCCGCCCTTGGGTATGCGCGTACCCGCCATACTGCTGGCGGTTTTATGTATTCTGGTCGGCCTGATACCTGCACTGCTGGTGGAAAATATTGTCAACGTAACTGCACGTGCCAGCACTCAAGTGTCTGACTTTGCCGGTAGCCATTTGGCCATCTGGCATGGTTTTAACCTGCCTTTAGTGATGAGTATTGTTGCACTTTTGGGCGGAATCATTTTCTATTTTGCTTTGGCCAAAGGCGGTCGCATTCGGGAAATTGATCTCGATCCTGTGCTTGGAAAATTTCAGGGCAGAGTGCTATTTGATTTATTTTTAAAACATCTGTTACTGAGTTCACGCAAGTTCAAACGGCAAACTGAAAATGGTTCACTGCAAAGCTATCTGATGTGGATTGTAGTGTTTAGTGGTGCTTTGCTGACTATGCCCTTTATCAATCAAGGCCTGACCACTGGTACACGTGAACTCGTCCATGCGCCAGCAATTGCCATTGTGTTGTGGCTGCTCTTATTCTCAGCCTGCTGGATGATGCTGTGGTTTCACCATGAACGAATTAAGGCCGTGCTGATTAGTGGTGCGGTCGGACTTGTCGTGACCCTAGTGTTTGTGACCTTGTCTGCACCTGATCTGGCCCTCACCCAAATCACGGTCGATGTGGTCACGACGGTATTGCTACTGATGAGCCTGTCCTTACTGCCACAGCTCACTCCTTATGAGTCCAGCGTTTCACGGCGCTGGCGCGATGCCCTGATTGCTATTGGGGGTGGTCTGGGGATTGGCTGGATTAGCTGGCTAATGCTGACCCGTGACCACAACTCGATTTCATGGTTCTTTCTGCAGCAGTCACTGCCACTCGGTGGCGGTTCCAATGTGGTCAACGTAATTCTGGTCGACTTCCGTGGTTTCGATACCTTTGGGGAGATTACCGTACTGGGTATTGCTGCAATTGGCGCACTGTGTTTAATGGATGGCATGCGTGCGCACGGCACCACCATTACCCAGGGCCTGACCTACCGCTTTAATCCCTCTCCGCTGATGTTCCGTATTACTGCATCCTGGGTATTGCCTCTGGCTCTGGTGGTGAGCCTGTATATCTTCCTGCGTGGCCATAACCTGCCCGGTGGTGGTTTTATTGCCGGTCTGATTACCGCTTTGGCCCTGGTGATCCAGTACATTGCCTTAGGACAAGACCAAGCTGAACAGATGCTCAGAGCCAAATCCGGCCGCCTATATGAAATTTGGATTGGTTCAGGTCTAAGCATTGCAGGACTGACCGGACTCGCTGCCTGGTTCTGGGGACGTCCCTTCCTGACCAGTGCCCATGTGCATATCGCTCCGCCCCTGTTAGGTGATATACATTTGGCATCCGCTGCATTATTTGATGTCGGGGTTTATGTCACCGTCGTGGGTGCCACCATGTTGATGATTTCCGTCCTGGGTGACTCACGCCACTCCAGCATGTCTGGTCCAGTATTGAAGGGGGAATAAAATGATTAGTCTAGAGTTTTTACTTGCCTCTGCCATTGGTTTACTGGTTGCCACGGGAATTTACCTGATCTTGCGTGCACGTACTTTTCCCGTGGTTTTAGGACTGGCCATGATTGGCTATGCGGTCAATCTGTTCCTGTTTGCCATGGGACGAATTCAGATCAATGCCCCGGCTATACTGACTGAAACCAGCAAAGTGACCGATCCTTTACCTCAAGCGCTAGTCTTGACAGCCATTGTGATCGGTTTTGCCACCACGGCCTTTATTGTCCAGCTGGCTTTACGCAGCCGTTATGAAAGCGGTACCGACCATGTCGACTCAAAAGAAGAAATTACCCCGATTGACCCGCGTGAGGATGAGCCTTAATGAATGCCTTCATCCAGTTCTGGACTGAACACACCCCAATATTTAGCATTTTAATTCCGGCATTTACCGGTTTCTTACTGGTTCTTTTGGGTAATCCCGGCAAAGGTTCATTAGCACACGACTGGCGACAACCTTGGCGTCGTGGCATCAGCTACGTCTCTTCAATCCTGGGCTTAGGCACTGCCATCGTGTATTTAATCTTCGCCAGCAGCGGGCAAATTAGCACCTACAGCCTCAGTGAATGGGCTGCACCCTTCGGTATTGTGCTGGTTCTGGATCAGCTTTCCGCACTGATGCTGGTGCTGACCTACGCTCTGGCTACACCCATCTTATGGTTTGCCAGTCATGCATGGGATACTCAAGGGCGTTATTTCCATGCCATGTTCCATTTTTTGCTCATGGGCTTGTGCGGTGCATTCCTGACCGGCGATTTATTTAATTTATTCGTATTCTTTGAAATCCTGTTGATGGCCTCTTATGTCCTGCTGCTACACGGACAAGGCAAGGCCCGTTTTCAACTCGGCGTTCACTACGTCACCATCAACCTGCTGGCCTCTGCGCTGTTCCTAATTGGCTTAGGCATGATCTACGGCAGCGTCGGTAGTTTAAACATGACCGATGTTGCACGTTTAATCCCGCTGTTAGAACGAGACCAGCATATCTTGGCAGCTGCAGGTGGCTTATTGTTATTTGTGGTTTTTGGCATCAAGGCTGCCATGTTGCCAGTCGGGTTTTGGCTACCAAAAACCTATGCCGTAGCCACCACTCCAGTCGCTGCCATTTTCACCATTATGACTAAAGTCGGCATTTATGCCATTCTTCGAGTCAATGGCACGATTTTTGATGATGATTTCAGTCAGGATATTCTGGCCAACTGGTTACTTCCGATCGGTTTGGTCACCTCGATTTATGGCGTGATTGGTGCCATTGGCGCGGAACGTTTACGCCGTTTTGTCGGCTTTATGATTTTATCTTCGATTGGCACGCTGCTGATTGCCATTTCATTATTTAATACATTGGCCTGGGCTGCAGGACTGTATTATCTGGTGCATAGCACCATTATTGGCGCTGCGTTTTATCTGCTCTGTGGCTGGATTACCTCACAGCGCGGTACATTCAAAGATCATTTCAACATCGCTCCGAAAATGAAACAGCACAAAGCAGTGTCCCTTACCTTCTTTTTCATTGCCTTGATGATGGCGGGTTTACCGCCTTTTAGCGGCTTTTTAGGCAAGGTTTTTATCTTGCAGGCGACTTCACATTCCCCTTATCAGGGGGTGATTATTGCGGTGGTGCTGCTGGTGAGTTTACTCAGCATTATTGCCTTTACCCGGGTGGGATTCATTCTGTTCTGGCGTGCCAGCAAACCTGAAGATCAAGCGGAAACCGAAGCATTTAAAGCATATCAAGCCATACCCAATCATGCCCCGATACGCAATGACAAAACCATTTATCTGCTGTTGTCAGGCTTGGTACTCTATATGGTTTGCGCAAATCCGATTCAGCAATACATGTTTAAAACGGCTGAACAGATCCAGAATAATGCTGTGTATGAAGATACAATTTTATACAAAGATGACCTAAATCAGGTGATTAGCGTACAGCCCTATAATCCTGAAAATTTACCTGAAACCAAATATGGCGGTGAAACCGTCGATCCGAATGCGCATCTGATTCCGTATATCATCTCGAAAAAGACTTTAGAAGGTGAGCACATTTCAGAATATAAACAACGCCAGATCAGGCAGCAGCAAGACCAGCAAACTGCTGATCCGGATGATGCCAAACTCAAGCCTATGGAGCCTTAAACATGCAAAAAACATCGTTTTTGGACCGCTGGCTGCCGCATCCCTTCGTCTCCGTGATTGTGGCCTTAAGCTGGATCATGCTGGCGCATAGTCTGGATCTGGCAACCTTGCTGATGGCCTTATTGCTGGGCATTGCTATTCCATATCTAGTCAAACCGTTTATTGGCAACACCCCAAATATTCACTGGATTCTGGCTATCAAATTATTCTTTGTGGTGTTATGGGACATTATTGTTTGTAATATTAAAGTAGCCAAACAGGTGCTTGGTCCCACCCATAAACTGCATCCGAAATGGTTTCGTGTGCCTCTGGAAACCCAGCATGAACAGGTCAATGTATTGCTGGCCCTGATTATTACCACTACGCCGGGTACCGTAACTGCAGGGATCGATCACGATCGTGGTGATATTCTGGTTCACGCCCTGAGTACCGATAATGCAGAGATCGATATTATCGAAATTAAAAATCGTTATGAAAAAGCACTGATCGAAATTTTTGATGTGGAATTAGGAGAAGATTCATGAGTATTTTGCCTTATGCACTTGGTCTGTGTATGGTTGCAATCACCATTTCCATGTTTCTTTGTCTGATCCGTATGGTGATTGGCCCTTCCATCGTGGACCGGCTTTTAGCACTGGATACCCTGTTTCTGAATGCGACCTGTCTGGTGGTCATTCTGGGTATCTACTGGGCAAGCACCTCCTTATTTGAAGGAGCTTTATTGGTTGCCATGCTTGGATTTGTGTCCACCGCAGCCTTGGCACGCTACTTTACCACTGGCCATGTGGTCGATTAGGAGCAACAGTGATGCAACTTCTCATGGAAATCCTGGTCTCAATTTTTTTGTTGATTGGTTCATTCTTCATGCTGGTGGGCGGCATTGGGATGGTTCGTCTGCCCGATTTATTTATGCGCCTGCATGCGCCGACCAAATCCAGTACCCTGGGTCTGGGCAGTTTCCTCATTGCTGCCATGATCTTTTCAGCCTTTCAGGGACGCTTTGGTTTTGCCGAACTGTTATTGACTTTGCTGGCATTCATTACTGCGCCTGTGTCTGCAAATCTTATGGCACAGGCAGCACTACATTTACGTTTACGCTCAACCAGTGGTGAAGTACCTGAAGCACTTGAACGCCCCTTGCCCTGGCAACGTACCCGGCGTCGCAATCCCAAAACAGAAAATGATTCACATAATGATGTCAGCTGAAACCGTTCTTGTTATTCTAAACTTAACTTAAAATTTTATACCGTTTTACACAGATTTATTCTTCTGAGCAGAATTTTCCGCCACAAAAAAGCCACCCGAAGGTGGCTTTTCTTTTTAGCGATTATTCATCATCTTTTTTTGCATCATCAGTTGGAGGTAAATCCTTCACTGCTTCTGCAATCAGACCAAACATATAGTTGCCATATGCGTTGGTTTTGTCGTAATGGAAACGCAAGCGAGGCGTTATACGTGTCTTGATACGACGACTGAGTTCGTGGCGCAGGAAACCAGATGCCTTATTCAAGACATCTAACGTTTCCTTGTTTGCCGCTTCACTTTGCTCATCGCCCAGCTCACGCCCCATCACGGTCACATAAACTTCGGCATATCCTAAATCTGGGCTAACTTTCACCGCAGAGATGGTCACCAGACCACCCAGGCGTGGATCTTTCAGCTCTTGACGAATCAGTTCAGACAACTCGCGCTGAACTGAATCTGCCATACGCTTCAGACGTTGACTACCCGCCATTAAAGACTCCGTTTAATCAATTGAACATCATACACTTCGATCTTGTCTTGTGCTTTGATGTCTTTATAGCCTTTCACTGCAAGACCACATTCCATACCGGCACGAACTTCTTCCACCACTTCTTTATAGCGACGAAGAGATTCAAGCTCACCCTGGAACACCACCACGTCATCACGAAGAATACGGATTGGTTTATTACGGTGCAATACACCTTCAAGTACCATACAACCTGCAGCCGCACCGAATTTGCTTGAGTGGAACACTTCACGCACTTCAGCCACACCCAGAATTGTTTCACGGTGTTCAGGAGCAAGTTTACCGCTCATTGCTGCTTTCACGTCATCAATCAATTGATAGATGATGCTGTAGTAACGAATGTCGATACCGTCTTCATCGGCTTTTTGACGCGCAGTATTGTCGGCACGAACGTTAAAGCCAAGCAATACCGCTTCAGAAGATTCAGCCAGCGTTACGTCAGACTCAGTGATTGCACCGACACCTGAACCAATAATACGTACTTTCACTTCATCAGTTGCCAGTTCGGCAAGTGCCACGTGTAATGCTTCCAAAGTACCGCGCACATCAGTTTTGAGTACCACATTCACAATAGGCACATCTTTCTTGCCCATCGATGCCATGATGTTCTCAAGACGCATTGCAGATTGACGTTCAAGACGTTTTTGACGTTCACGATCCATACGCGCATCGGCAACTTCACGTGCTTTTTTCTCGTCATTCACAACAAGAACTTCATCACCTGCCATTGGTGCTTCCGGAAGACCCAAGATCTCTACAGGAATTGACGGACCTGCAGATTTGATACGTTGACCATTTTCATCCACCATCGCACGAACGCGACCGTAAGATGAACCTGCAAGGACAAGATCACCTACATTCAATGTACCGTTTTGAACCAAGATAGACGTTACCGCACCACGGCTGTTGTCTACACGTGCTTCAATGACCACACCTTGAGCAGCACCTTCTTCAGATGCTTTCAACTCTAGCAATTCTGCTTGAATTGAAATCAGGTCTAGAAGTTCATCAATACCTTGACCTGAGTGTGCTGAAACCATGGCAACCGGTACATCACCGCCCCATTGTTCAGGTACAATCTGTTTCGTGGTCAATTCGTTCAATACACGGTCAGGATCGGCAGACTCTTTATCCATCTTGTTAATTGCAACAATGATTGGCGTACCAGCAGCACGTGCATGATCAATCGCTTCCGCAGTTTGTGGCATTACACCATCATCCGCTGCAACAACCAGCACCACGATATCAGTCGCTTTCGCACCACGTGAACGCATTGCGGTAAACGCTGCGTGTCCTGGGGTATCCAAGAAAGTGATAATGCCTTTATCCGTTTTCACGTGATAAGCACCGATATGCTGGGTAATACCACCCGCTTCGCCTGCAGCCACTTTAGTACGACGGATACGGTCAAGCAGCGAGGTTTTACCATGGTCAACGTGACCCATGATGGTTACGACAGGAGCACGAGTGGTTTGAGCACCACGCGCTTCTTCAGCCGCTTCAAGCAAGTTGTCTTCAGCCTGAGTATCAGAAACTAGAACTGGGTTATGACCCATTTCTTCAACAACCAGCGCTGCAATCTCTTGGTCAATCGCCTGATTCTGAGTAACCAATTCACCCATTTTCATGAGTGCCTTGATAACTTCACGCACCTTCACTGCCATTTTCGCAGCTAAGTCAGCTACGATGATGGTTGAGCCTATTTCAACATCATAAATTTGTTTTTTAACTGGTTTTTCAAAGCCATGCTTGTTCGCCTGACTTGATTTTAAACCGCGTTTATGCGAGTTATCACGGAAAGATTGCTCTTCGCCACGACGACCACCTTTTTTCGGTGCACGCGCATTGGTGGTATTGCCACCACGTTTAATTTCACGGTCTTCTTTCGCAAAAGAATCTTCATATGCCTGACCAACCAGACCGGCAGCCAGTGGAGAATCATCAATCACACGAATTGTTGCCGTGGCATCTTCTGAAGAATACTTGGAAGCCATTTGGCGCATTTGTTCAAGCGTGCGTTGTTGTGCTTCTTCAGCCGATTTACGACGTGCCGCTTCTTCAACTGCTTTTAACTGTGCAGCTTGTGCTTCACGTGCTTTCTTCTGTTCTGGTGTTTCAGTCACTTTAACCGGCTGTTTTACAATCGGCTTGTTGTTTGACTTGCGTTTTACCACAACCGCTGCTTTCGGTACTTCTTGCTTCGCAGTTTCTTGCTTCGCTGCTGCACGCATTGCTTCTAAAGCCTGTTTTGCTTTAGATTCAGGTTGTTGCTTAGGTTCTTCAGCTTTCGCTGCTGGCTTTTGCTCAGCTTCACGCGAATTCTGTTCGGCTTGTGCTTTCGCTAAAGCTTCAGCTTTAATCTGTTCCGGATCTGGCTTAACAAATGTATGCTTCTTACGAACTTCTACATTAATTGTTTTCGCCTTACCTGATGTACTGGCCACTTTAGCAGTACTGGTTGTTTTACGTTTCAACGTGATTTTTCCTGCATTCCCATCGTCCTGACCATGAACTTTCTTCAAATGGTTAACGAGAGTATTTTGTTGTTCAGTGGAAATAATATCTTCAGCTTTACGTTGGGGTAAACCTGCGTCACGAACCTGCTCTAGGAGCTTCTCAACGGGGCGATCCACGCTGAGAGCCAACTCTTTAATCGACTTGTCCGTCATATATTTCCTCCTAGTTAAACCATGATTCGCGCGCTTTCATAATAAGTTGACCCGCTTTTTCCGTACCTAAACCTTCAATATCTTCAATATCGTCAGTGGCTTGGTCAGCTAAATCATCTACAGTCACCACACCGCGAGCCGCAAGGGCATATGCGATTTCCTGTGTCATCCCTTGCATTGCAACAAGTTCAGCACTTGGTTCTTGAATGTTTTCTTGTTGTTTTAATGCATCAGCCAAGGTAATTTCCTTCGCACGGCTTTGCAATAATTCAACTGTTTCAGCATCCAGTTCGATTTCATCAAATGTTTCAGCTGGAACATAAGCAATTTCTTCCAAAGAAGTAAAGCCCATTTCAACCAAAGCCATTGCCAAGTCTTCTTCAATATCCAGACGGGTGACAAACATGTCGAGATATTGTTGAGCTTCATTTTGTTGACGTGCGTAGAATTCCTCTTCGAGCATCATATCCAATTTGTAGCCAGTCAATTCAGAGGCTAAACGGACATTTTGACCTTGTGAACCAATAGCACGTGCCAACTGATCGCTCGCCGCAAAAATGATATCTGCACTGTGAACATCTTCATCAATCGCAATACTGGATACATCTGCAGGCTCTAGCGCACTAGCAATGTACTGTGCCGGATCATCAGACCACACCACCACATCAATACGTTCACCGTTGAGTTCTGACTGTACAGCCTGGATACGTGTACCACGCATACCAATACATGCACCTACAGGATCAATACGGTGATCGTTGGTTTTCACAGCAATTTTAGCACGAACACCCGGCTGGCGTGCAGCTGCTTTAATTTCGATGATTTCTTCAGAAATTTCAGGAATTTCTTTTTTCATCAATGCAATCAGCATTTCAGGACGTGCACGTGACAATAACAGTTGTGCACCGCGACCTTCACGGTTCACGCTATATAAAATCGCGTTTACACGTTGCTTCGGACGAAGAATTTCTTTAGGAATCATCTCTTCACGGGCAAGATAAGCTTCCGCATTGTCACCCAAGTCAATAATAAAGCCATCTTTGGTTTGCTTTTTCACTTCACCATAGATGAGTTCACCGACTTTAGATTCATAGGCATCAGCAACCAGAGCACGTTCAGCTTCACGAATTTTTTGCACAATCACCTGTTTGGCAATTTGCGCAGCAATTCGGCCGAAGTCTATCGATTCCACTTCGAGTTCACGAATGTCACCAATAGACCATTTGGCAGGATCCACATCCGAAATCGCATCCTGACATGCCGGCATTTCGTGATCTTCATCAGCCACCACTTCCCATTGACGGAAAGTACGGTAATCACCTGTTTTACGATCGATTTCCACACGTAGACGTGCTTCTTCCGAGTTTGTGCCCTCATAAAATTTCTTTTTAGTCGCAGCAACAAGCGCTTGTTCTAGCGCTTCAAAGATCGCTTCACGAGGTACACCTTTTTCGTTACTAACCGTTTCTACTACGGTAAGAATTTCACGTGCCATAAGTCACCTATTCGTTCAGATTCTTATTTATTTGGATAAATTAATCTTGGTAAATCAAATTTGCTTTGTCGATATTATGACTATCAATTTCAAGGATTTGTTGCTTTTCAACTTCCACTTGAATGAGTTCATTTTCAAGATCAACAGCAATCAGTTTGGCTTGAAATTTACGACGGTTATCTACAGCACTGATCAGACGCAGCGCAACGGTTTGTCCGATATAACCAGCCATCTGTTCAAGCTGGAAAAATGGACGGTCCCAACCCGGAGAAGAAACTTCTAGTGAATACTCACCAGAAATTGGATCATGTACATCAAGCATGGCACCCACTTGCTGTGTTACACGAACACAGTCTTGTACGCCTATACCTCGACCCTGCTCAAGCTCGCCATCTTCATTCATGACAGGTTGTTCGTTATTTTCATCTGCTTTATCGATATAGATACGCAATAAAGAACGTTTACCCTGAGGAAGAAATTCAATTCCCCAAAGATCGACATTGCATGCTTGCACTGCAGGAGCGATTAGGTCTTGGAGTGCTTGAGTTTTATTTGATAGCTTCATTTACTCTCGTCATTATGGTGCGATTCAATGGTCGCGGTGACCGGTTCAGACTAACTCAACTATATTAGTAGTGAAACATGACGATTTGACCAATAAATGTCGGACACTACACAATAGCCAATAAAAAAGGGCGTAATCGCCCCTATTTACACAGAAAAACCAAAGTCCACTGTGCAAAAAGGCCCACCTTTTTGTGAGCCTTTTAGAAACTTGGTAGCGGGAGCTGGATTTGAACCAACGACCTTCGGGTTATGAGCCCGACGAGCTACCAGACTGCTCCATCCCGCATCAACGTGCAAAAATTATATACAATCTGCTGATCATTTTCAATCAAAAACTGTTCAGTGATTGCTTGATTAAGTTGCACCCTAATCAAATAGTGGTAGCGGGAGCTGGATTTGAACCAACGACCTTCGGGTTATGAGCCCGACGAGCTACCAGACTGCTCCATCCCGCAACAACATTGCAAAAAATTAATCTCACCTTAAATTATCAAAGTGCTTATTTTAGTTTACATCTAAAATAAAGATTGGTAGCGGGAGCTGGATTTGAACCAACGACCTTCGGGTTATGAGCCCGACGAGCTACCAGACTGCTCCATCCCGCATCAACAGATTTGCTGCTTACACCAACTTATGTTCTGGATTATAAGTTGGTGCGGAAGGGGGGACTTGAACCCCCACGCCCGAAGGCACTACCACCTCAAGGTAGCGTGTCTACCAATTCCACCACCACCGCAGCTGTGACGCATTCTAGTCGGATCAGACCCAAAAAGAAAGAACTAAATATATTTATTCGCTAGTTTTTGGTGCAACTGGTGAAGTTTCAGGCGATTGGCTTTGTGCAGGAGCAGTCATTTGTACCGATTTTAAGCTATAGGCATCAGTGGTTTGCTTTTTAGCAAACACCGCTAAACTTAGGCTGGTGACAAAAAACAAGGCTGTTAAAATTGCCGTTAAACGTGTTAAAAAATTAGCCGAACCTGAAGCACCAAAGACGGTTGCTGCTCCACCACCACCAAATGATGCACCCGCATCGGCACCCTTACCATGTTGTACCAGAATCAATACAATCATTAAAATGGCTAAGATAATATGTACTACCAGCACAAATGCATGCATGCTGAACTCCTAATTATTTTGTATTTGCAAAAGCCTGGGCAATTTTATAAAAAGACTCTGCATTTAAAGATGCACCACCAACCAGCGCACCATTAATGTCTGGACAGGCTGCCAACTCTACTGCATTTTCCGGCTTAACACTACCACCATATAAAATTGCCATGCCTGTACCCAAAGGTGTAATTTGGGTTAAACCTGCACGGATTTTGGCATGCATTGCCTGTGCGTCTTCAGGTGAAGCTGTTTTACCCGTACCAATTGCCCAAATGGGTTCATAAGCCACCACTATATTTTTCCACTGTTCAGCCTGAACAACTGTGGCAATATCACAGATTTGTTGCAACACCACCTGCTCGGCCTGACCATTTTCACGCTGATTTAGGCTTTCACCTACGCAATAAATAATGGTTAATCCTGCATTTAAAGCATTTTTAACTTTTTCATTCAAAATCTGGGCAGTTTCACCAAAAATCTCACGACGTTCTGAATGACCAATCAGTACAAAACCGATTTGCTGATCTTTCAGCAGTTCGGCACTTACTTCACCGGTATATGCCCCTGTACCTGCAATACGGGAAACATCCTGTGCAACGGAATAAACAGGGCGCGCTGAACTTGCCAATTCTGCCTGAACACCACTCAAAGCCAGCATGGTCGGTGCAATACCCAAATGACAATCTTGTTCTTTAATTTCATTGTTTTGCAATAATTTTTTTAAATCTTGCAGCAACGCTTTTGCATCTGCCTGCATTGGGTTCATTTTCCAATTGCCGACAACCCAAGGAGTAATAGCCGAACCCGACATACAGTAACCTATTAAAAACAATTCATTAAACCGCGCACATTCTACACGGAATTCAAGATTTTTCAGAAAATTTTCACATGGCTTTTTTATGCGATTCTTATTTTTTTGCAATCCCCTTTTTTACGCTCAAGAAAAACTTCACCCTGTAATACGACTGGTTCAAAGTTTTATCTGATATTAAGTAGATGACAACATTTTAAGATATGGTATTTTTATATAACAAAAGTATAATTCAATGATACCAATTATAAACAAATTGATTAAGCAGGCATATTAGAGCATGGCAGCATTACAAGGTTCACCAAGATTTACGGGTTTTATTCGATGTTTAGTCGAAGATGGCTTAGTTTCTGCTGAAAATATGCAGAGTGCAATATTGAATGCAAAAAAAGCCAATCAAGATATTGTGCCTTTTTTAATTGATCAATTGAAAATTTCCTCCTTGGCTATTGCAGAAAAAATTTCTCAAGAATTTGGAGAACCTCTTTTTGATTTGAGTGCCTATGACTCTGCTCAAATTATCCGAGAAGGGCTGGATGAAAAAATCATTAGCAAACATTGTATTCTGCCCATTTTTAAACGCGGGAATTTACTCTACGTCGCAACCAGTAATCCCACCAATATAGAAGCCATGGATGCGATCCGCTTCAGCAGTAAGATGAATATCGAAGCGATTATTGTAGAGCACCAGAAATTACACCAGCTGATTGAACAAAACTTTACCCAGGCGGACAGTTTTGAGTTTTCTGATGAAGATATCGATCTAAATCTAGAGCAAGATGATTTAAGTCAAAAAGAAGATGAAGATGATGGTCCTCAAGGGGATGAAGCTCCCATCGTTAAGTACATCAATAAACTGTTAATTGATGCCATTCGTATGGGTGCTTCGGATTTACATTTCGAACCGTATGAAAAGTCATATCGGGTGCGTTATCGTATTGATGGCGTGCTCCGTCAAATTGCCAATCCGCCGTTACAGCTGTCCACACGTTTAGCCTCGCGCTTAAAAGTCATGTCACAAATGGATATTTCTGAAAAGCGTTTACCTCAAGATGGACGGATCAAGCTCAAACTTTCAAAAAGCAAAGCTATTGACTTTCGTGTCAACTCTTTACCGACACTGTTTGGGGAAAAACTGGTCCTGCGTATTCTGGATCCATCCAGTGCCATGCTGGGTATTGATGCATTGGGCTATGAACCAGAGCAAAAAGAACTGTTTATGCAAGCACTGGAAAAACCTCAAGGCATGCTACTGATTACAGGTCCAACCGGTTCCGGTAAAACCGTATCGCTCTATACGGGTTTGAATATTCTGAATCGTGAAGATACCAATATTTCCACAGCTGAAGACCCGGTAGAAATTAACCTGGAAGGGATTAATCAGGTCAATGTTAACGCTAAAGTCGGTTTAACCTTCTCTGCTGCGCTTAAATCATTTTTACGTCAAGATCCAGATATTGTCATGGTTGGTGAGATCCGGGATCTGGAAACAGCTGAAATTGCCGTAAAAGCGGCCCAGACCGGTCATATGGTGATGTCGACCCTGCACACCAACAGTGCACCAGAAACCTTAACCCGTTTACGCAATATGGGTGTTCCTTCCTTTAACATTGCAACTTCTGTCAACCTAGTGATTGCACAACGTTTAGCACGTCGTCTATGTCCTCAGTGTAAAATTCCGGCAGAGATTCCTGGACCCAGCCTGCTGGAAATGGGTTTTACTGAGGAAGATTTGAAACATCCAGACTTTCAGGTATATCAACCGGTAGGCTGTTCCGAGTGCCGTGAAGGTTATAAAGGTCGTGTCGGTATTTATGAGGTCATGAAAGTGACCCCTGAAATTTCGAAAATTATTATGGAAGATGGTAATGCACTTGAAATTGCAGCAGCATCTGAAAAATCGGGGTTTAATAATTTACGCCGTTCAGGATTAATTAAGGTTATGCAGGGGGTGACTTCGCTTCAGGAAGTCAATCGTGTAACCAGTGAATAAATGAAAATTTAAAATAAGGATAAACGCATGGCTGTCAAAAAAGCACAGATGATGCCCATCTTCAGTTATGAAGGTGTTGATCGTAAAGGGGAAAAACTTAAAGGGGAACTTCCTGCGCGGAATATGGCACTTGCTAAAGTGACTTTACGCAAGCAGGGCATCACGATTAAACATATTCGGGAAAAACGTAAAAACATTCTCGAAGGTTTAATGAAAAAGAAAGTGTCCACCCTGGATATCACTATTTTTACCCGCCAGCTGGCCACCATGATGAAAGCTGGGGTTCCTTTGGTTCAAAGCTTTGAGATTGTAGCAGAGGGTCTGGAAAATCCATCCATGCGTGAAGTAGTACTTGGTATTAAAGGTGAGGTTGAAGGCGGCAATACTTTTGCTGGTGCCTTGCGTAAGTACCCACAATATTTTGACAACCTGTTCTGTTCTTTAGTGGAATCTGGTGAACAGTCTGGTGCCCTGGAAACCATGCTTGATCGTGTCGCGATCTATAAAGAGAAGAGCGAACTGTTAAAGCAAAAAATTAAAAAAGCCATGAAATATCCGGCAGCTGTCATTGTAGTTGCCGTGATCGTGACCATTATTTTGATGGTTAAAGTGGTACCTGTGTTCCAGGACCTCTTTAGTTCATTTGGTGCCGATTTACCTGCCTTTACCAAAATGGTGGTAAATATGTCGGAATGGATGCAAAAGTACTGGTTTATTCTGATTATTGCCATTGGTGCGATGATTGCCGGATTTCTTGAAGCAAAAAAACGCAGTAAAAAATTCCGTGATTTTCTTGATAAAGCAGCCCTCAAAGCCCCTATTTTTGGCGACCTGGTCTATAAAGCCATTATTGCCCGTTATAGTCGTACTCTAGCCACCACCTTTGCGGCCGGTGTTCCCTTGATTGATGCATTGGAATCCACTGCAGGCGCAACTAACAATTGTGTTTATGAAGCAGCGGTGATGAAAATCCGTGATGATGTAGCCACAGGCCAACAGCTACAATTTGCCATGCGTGTCACCAACAAATTTCCGTCTATGGCTGTACAGATGGTGGCGATTGGTGAAGAGTCTGGGGCACTGGATGCCATGCTGGATAAAGTCGCAACGCATTTCGAAAATGAAGTCGACAATGCGGTCGATGGTTTAACCTCGATGATGGAACCCCTCATTATGGCCGTGCTGGGTGTGCTGGTTGGTGGTCTGGTGATTGCCATGTATCTTCCAATTTTCCAAATGGGTTCTGTGGTTTAATGCAAGATTTCATTTCTTATTTTATGATTAACCCAACTGCTTTATATATTGCCGTTGGGCTTTTTAGTCTCTGTATCGGCAGTTTTCTCAATGTCGTGATTTATCGAACGCCGAAAATGATGGAGCAAGAGTGGCGGCAGGATTGTCAAATATTGCTGCATCCCGAACAGGCCATTATTGACGAAACAAAAATCACCCTCAGCAAGCCAGATTCAACCTGTCCGAAATGCCAAACACCCATTCGCTGGTATCAGAATATTCCTATCATCAGCTGGCTGGTTTTACGGGGCAAATGCGGTTCTTGCAAAAATCCGATCAGTATTCGCTATCCATTCATTGAATTGTTAACTGCAACATGTTCCCTGATTATTGTGGCAGTCTTCGGCCCTACCCTGCAGATGCTGTTTGGCCTGATCCTCACCTGGGTACTGATTGCACTGACCTTTATTGATTTTGATACCCAGCTTCTCCCAGACCGCTATACCTTAACTCTGGCCGCCTTAGGTTTGGGAATCAATAGCTATAGTATCTATACCAGTCCAACCTCTGCCATCTGGGGCTATATTATTGGTTTCCTGTGTTTGTGGATTGTCTATTATCTGTTTAAGATCATTACCGGTAAAGAAGGTATGGGCTATGGCGACTTTAAACTTCTGGCTGCCTTAGGTGCCTGGATGGGGCCATTGATGCTCCCATTGATCGTATTGCTCTCTTCTTTCGTCGGTGCCGTGATTGGCATTATTCTGCTGAAAGTACGCAAAGAGAACCAGCCTTTTGCATTTGGCCCTTATATTGCCATTGCCGGATGGATTGCTTTTATTTGGGGTGAGCAGATTATGAAAATCTATTTGGGTCAGTAATTTTTAGGGACATCTATGACTTTTATCTTGGGTTTAACGGGAGGGATTGGTAGTGGAAAATCGGCCGCCAGCAACTGGTTTGAAACCCAGGGCATTACTGTGGTCGATGCTGATATTGTCGCGCGCGAGATAGTAACCAAAGGACAGCCAGCCTTACAACAGATTCATGCGGCTTTTGGCGATTGGGTTTTATCAGACAATGGCGAGCTGAATCGTCGGGCTTTACGCGAACATATTTTTAAATATCCTGAAGCACGTAAAACGCTGGAAAGTATTACCCATCCTGCAATTCGAGAGTCTATTATTCAACAGCTGCAGGCTGCGACCAGCCCTTATGTAATCTTGGTCTCTCCCCTGCTGTTTGAAACCAACCAGCATGAACTGACTGATCATACCCTGCTGATTGATGCATCAATTGATTTGCAGATTCAGCGGGCTGCTATGCGTGATCACCAGTCCATTGAACAAATTGAAAAAATTATTCAGTCCCAGATGCCACGTGAACAAAAGCGTCGTTTGGCTGATGATATTGTGCTGAATGACGGTCATCTTGACCATTTATACAGCCATTTAAGACCGTTGCATGAAGCTTATTTGAAACGCTGAAATTAAAAAAAGCAGTCGATTAGGACTGCTTTTTTTGTTGATCAAGTTGCTGCTGCAAACTGTCTTGATGACCTATCCAGCGCCATGGCTGTAATGCACCGATCGCCATTCCGATCAAGCCACAAATAATGGCCAGACTTAAAGGCTCTCCCAATAGCGGTACCGCTAAAATTGCTGCCATAAACGGGGCCAAAGTCACGATACTTCCCGTTTTGAATGCACCCAGACGCTTAATCGCTTCTACATAAGTCAGTGTGGCCACAATGACCACAAAGATACCATGAAAAATCACCTGTAGCATTAAATGCACAGGTTCGGGTGCCGTTAAATTTTTCGGCAAAAACAATAGATAAATCGGCACATAGATAATCGCCGACCAGATGGCAACACCTGCCATAGAATGCCAGGCAGAAAGTTTCCATTGGCGTAACAATACGGTGAATACACCCCACCAGATCGCACTCAGGAAAAATAGCATGTCACCAAAACCAAAGGCCACCCCGGTTTCCTGATACATCAAGAAGCTCATTGCAGTGATCGCACTCAGCATAATCACCAAACTAATCCGGATGTGTTTATCTAAAGGCTGTTTAAATAATATCAATCCAGCTAAAGCTGTACACAGCGGAATACAGCCATTCAGGAAAATGGCTGCATGCGCTGCTGGTACATAATGAAAGGCACTATAAGAGGTCAGGCAATACGCTACCCCACCGATCATTGCCAGGATAAAGGGTTGTTTTTTCCATAAAAAAGCGGTGTCTTTTTTATAGAGTAAAATGGGCATGAGAATACAAAATGCCAAGGCAAAACGTAAGGCGGTAATATCCCAGGCACTAATTCCCCACTGGGCATTCAGGCGAGAAGTAATGGTAAATCCGCCCCAAATACACATGGTAATGGCGACATAAAGATAACCTTGAGACCGGGGCGACATAGCAAACAACTTTTAAATAGCAAAGAAAAATTACAGGTTACGTTGACGACAGGCTTCATACAGTGCCATACCGGTGGCAACACTGACATTTAAGCTTTGCAAGTTTCCGGCCATTGGAATATAGACCTTCTGATCACATTGTGACTGGGTAATTGGACGCAGACCTGTATCTTCAGCCCCCATTACGACACACACTGCCGTACCGGTAAAATCAAATTGATCAATCGGTAAGGCTTTTTCATCCAGCATGGTTCCAACTACACGTACATTAAATTCATCTTTGATATGGCCCAAAGTACGCGCCAGATTGGTCACCTGAATAAACTTCACTTTTTCTGCGCCACCGGCAGCAACCTTACGTGCAGTTGGCGTTAGGCTTGCAGAACGGTCACGCGAAACCACTACAGCTTCAACCCCCATGGCAGCAGCTGTACGGATACATGCGCCCAAATTATGCGGATCGGTGACCTGATCCAGTGCCAGCAAAAGTGCTTGAGGATTTTGCTTCAGCACGGCATCCAGATCCTGTTCATTCAATACCGGATGCGGACGCACTGCCGCAACTACACCCTGATGAAAAGGTTGGCCTGCCAGTTTTTCCAGTTTGTCACGGCTGGCTTGTTGCACGCTAATACCAAAAGGTTCAGCCAGAGCCAAGACGTTTTTCAAACGCTGGTCATCACGGCCTTTCAAGGTAAATAAAGTCAGTACGCGCTCAGGCTCGATTTCTAATAATGACTCCACCGAGTGAACGCCATAATAATATTCTGGTTTTGCCATGAACGGCCTCTAAAATCTATGGTGACTATGGGTAACGATGCAAAAAGAAAAATCCTGCAAAGCAGGCTTTACAGGATTGATGCTTGAATCTAGTTTAACCGATTCAGGTTAAAATTTCTTTGTCTTATCCAGGACGAATACTTAGCCTTCGAAGTGACAGACATAATCGAGCACTTCATCGGTCTCGATTTTAAAACGGCTATTGCCTGGTACATAGAAAGACTGACCGGCACGGAACAGTTCACTTTCAGTTTTGTCACCAATTTGGACACGACATTCACCTGAAATAATTTCCATACGTTCAGGTACATGTGTTTGAAAGGTCAAAGCCTGTTCTGTTGGCAAAATTACCCCTAAGGTTTTTTTGGTGCCATCTTCAAACTGCACGGTATGACTGATACACAACCCATCGAAATAAACATTCGACTTTTTGACAACCGAAACGTGATCAAACTGATTTGACATGCGTATTCTCCAGATAATGCGCATTTATAATTTTTGCCTGAGCTAGTTTAAAGCCGAGTATTAAACTAATCAATCATTGTTTCTTTCCGTCAAATCAATATTTTTCAAATTTTTACAAATATTTTTTCTATAAACTTCAAAGAAAAGCTAGAGAGTGATGCACGAACTTCTGCATAAATGAAATGCTAAGCTCAAATTATTGCCAATTTTTCCCCGACCAAAGGTGAATAACATTCCCCAGTATTAATCCTACCTTTAAATCATCCGCATTATATGGTTCAGGTTTTGCAGGACTAGATCGAGCTGCGCATCAGTTTTTTATCTTTTTCTGAAAATAAGAGGCTATTGATCGATGGCAAATTTTATCGGCTATTTTCAGCTGCGCGTTTCATTTTCTTCGCCCAGATAAGGTAAGATATTGATGTTTTAAATCCTTTTAAAATAAAAGCTGTCTTGTGACCAAAACAAAATTTCACTATCTTAGATTAAAACTTTTCGCAGCTTGGATGCGTTTATGCTGACACATTTAACTCTCATCAATTTTGCTTTAGCTGATCACTTAGCCATTGATATTGAAAAAGGTTTCAATGTCTTGACGGGTGAAACCGGGGCGGGTAAATCGTTATTACTGGATGCCCTGTCTGCCTGCCTGGGTGAACGTACCGATACCAATTATGTACGTTTCGGTTCGGATAAAGCTGATGTGACGGCCGTTTTTAGTTATCAGGAACACAGCCATGAAGCCCAATGGTTAAAAGCACATGAGTTGGATGATGAGTCAGGCGAAATTCATTTACGTCGGGTGATTTTTGCTACAGGTCGTAGCAAAGCCTGGATTAATGGCCGTCCAAGCAGCTTGTCAGAGCTGAAAGAAATTGGGCGTTTGCTGGTACAACTCTATAGTCAGCACAGTCAGCAGCAACTGTTAGAACCGCCCTATCCTAAGCACTGGCTCGACCGTTACAGCAACTTTTATCAGCCTGCGCAAGATGTTCGTAATGCCTATAGCACCTGGCAAAAAGACATTCGCCAGCATCAAGCCGCTTTGGATGCACAAGCCACCCGCAAACAGCGGATCGAAACTTTAGAGTTGCAACTGGAAGAACTCGAAGACATTACCCAGATTGACTATAAAGAGATTGAACAGGAATTTGACCGTTTAAGCCATCATGAACATATTATGCTGGACTGCAGTTATAGCTTAAATGTGCTGGATGAAGCCGAACAAAACCTGACCCAGGAACTTTCTTCAATTATTCGTCGTCTGGAATCACATGCTGGTCGTAGTGAGCAGCTTGCTGAAATCTATAATTCACTGATCAATGCACAAAGTGAAATGGATGATGCAACGGCAAACTTGCGTCAGTTTATCGATCGCCAAAGCTTCGATCCTGAACGGATGGAAGAATTGAACTCACAACTGGAAATTTTCCACCGTTTAGCGCGTAAATACCGCACTCAGCCAGAGACACTAAAAGAAGAATACCAAGCTTGGCAGACTGAACTAGAACAATTGCATCAGCTGGAAGACCCGGAAACCTTGGCTGAACAGGTCGAGTTATCGCATCAGGAATTTTTAGCCAAAGCACAATATCTGGATGAAATTCGCCGTGAAGCCGCAATCCCCTTGGCAAAACAACTGACTGAACAGGTCAAGCAGCTGGCTTTGCCGGAGGCTTATTTTGAATTCAAGTTTGAGCCTTTAGAGCAGGTCAGTGCCGAAGGTTTGAGCTTTATTCAACTGCTGTTTACTGCGAACAAGGGTATTCCGCCACAGCCTTTGGCACGTGTTGCTTCCGGAGGTGAACTGTCACGTATTGCCCTGGTGATGCAAGTCATGAATGCTGAAAAAACCGAAGCGGAAGTGCTGGTCTTCGATGAAATCGATGTCGGGATTAGTGGCGGTACTGCAGAAATGGTCGGCCGTTTGCTGGCGGATTTGGCCCAGCATGTACAGATCTTATGTATTACCCATCAGGCTCAGGTGGCGGCACAATCCGATCAGCATCTGCTGGTGAAAAAGCGTCAGACCGATCCGGCCAGCAGTACCATCATTAATCTTGCAGAAGAACAGCGCATTGATGAACTGGCCCGTATGACCGGCGGCGTCGAAATTAATGATACGACCCTGCAACATGCCAAGCAGTTACGTCAACTTAAGTTTCAACAGGTATAGGTTTGAGGTTTAAATCACAAAAAATGATTGGCGAAACCCAATTAGTTTAGTAACTTGGTCATAAGCGCTTAGTTAATTTAATCAGTTTTTGATTTTAAGGGGGAATGGCTTAGATGACTAAACAATATCTGACACATCGCTGTCTCATTGCACCTCCTGATTTAGCCGATGACTTTTTTGCCAATACGGTAATTTATTTGGCACGCCATGATGAAGATGGCGCACAAGGCATTATCATCAACCGCCCATCCGGTCTTTCAATCAAGGAATTGTTGAATGATCTGGAAATTGAAGCAGACAATGTCAATCCTCATGCCGTCTTGCAAGGGGGGCCTTTGCGTCCTGAAGCCGGATTTGTACTGCATACCGGTCAACCGACCTGGCATTCATCCATTGCTGTGGGTGAAAATGTCTGTATTACCACGTCTAAAGATATCCTCGATGCCATCGCCCACAATGAAGGCGTTGGACGCTACCAAATTGCTTTGGGTTATGCCAGCTGGGGCAAGAATCAGCTGGAACAGGAAATCGCCCGTGGTGACTGGCTAATCTGTGATTCTGATATGGATTTGATTTTTAACTTGCCTTATGACGACCGCTGGGATGCGGCCTATAAAAAAATGGGCCTGGACCGCACCTGGTTGTCATCAGAGATTGGACATGCCTGATTTATCACAACCGCACATGATTATGGCATTTGATTTCGGTACCCAGAAAATGGGCATGGCAGTCGGTCAATCGCTGATTGAAAGTGCCAATCCGCTTGCCCTGTTTCCGATGAAAGATGGCATTCCGAACTGGGATGCTTTACTGAAAATCGTCAAACAATATCAACCGAGCTTATTTCTGGTCGGTTTACCGTTGAATATGGATGATAGCGAATCGGAACTTTCCGCACGTTCACGCAAATTTGCCCGACGCTTGCGTCATCAGACCAATATTGAAACATTGATGGTCGATGAGCGCCTGACCACCCGTGAAGCACGTGATGAACTTGACCAATATCAGTCTCAAGGTCGTGGCAAAAAACTGGCAGCTGACAGTATTGCCGCAGCCTTATTTATCGAGAGCTGGTATCGCAATCCGGTAGGTTTAACCCCGTAAAGTTGAATTAACAAATAATAAAAAAGCATCCTCTCGGATGCTTTTTTATTGCAATGAATCAGGTCGAATCTATTCGAATTTATTGGGCTTTTTTCTCAATATGTACAGTCGCAGTACGTCCTGCCACAAAGGCCAGCTGGTTCTTCGGCAATTCATCAATCATAATTTTTACTGGTACACGTTGTGCCAGACGCACCCAACTAAAGGTTGGATTGACATTGGCAAGTAATCCCGTAGTGGATGTACGTTCGCGGTCTTCAATCCCGGAAGCAATGCCCTGAACATGACCTTTGAGTTTTTGTGAATCGCCCATGAGCTGAATGGTTGCAGGAGCACCAACATAAATCTTGTCGAGTTTAGTTTCTTCAAAATACCCCACCACATACAGCTGCTGACGGTTTAACAGTGCAGCCACTGCCTGCCCGACTTTGACATAGTTGCCTTGCTGTAATTCAAAATTGGATAAGGTGCCATCAGCCGGTGCCACCACTTCAGAGCGGTTTAAATTTAGTTCGGACAGGTGCAGATTGCTGTTGGCCACTTCAATCAGGGCTTTTTGCTGCACAATATTGGCTTTGGCCTGATCAATCGCAGCCAGCATTTGCTCATGTTCGGCATGTGACTGATCTCGCGTTGCAAACATCTGGTCCTGTTCCTGTTTTGAAATCGCACCCTCCATAAGGTTGGCATAGCGGTTGGCATTTTTATCCGCCAGATTGATATTGGCTTGAGATTTCACCAGATTGGCTTTGGCCTGAGCCAGTTCTGCTTCGGCAGCAGCCAGGCCTGCCTTGGCTTTAGACAGGTCCGATCTGGCCTGTTCCACATCCAGGGCTTGACGGGCCACATCAATTTTAAACAGCACCTGCCCTTTTTTCACAGTCTGGTTATCCTGCACCAAGACCTCCGTGATCAAACCCGCAACATCTGAAGAGACTTGAATCACATCGCCGCGTATTCGGCCATCACGGGTCCACGGCTCAGAATTGTAATAATCCCAAATATGTTTTACCGCCAAAATTGCAACGACAGCGACTATGGTAAATAGCACCGGTCGGACGACTTTACGCAAGTCTAAAAATGTCATGGAAAACCTCATTCATTTCAAAAAATGTCTGCTTAGCCCCAGCAGACAATAAAACCCCAATGCATTAACCACAGCAGCGCAAGATAAATGCAGAGATAAAAAATATTCGGCAGCGGAATCCAGCCCTGTTCCACAACACGGTCAAGCACGTGCATCACTACACGCAGTACGACGTAGGCCAATACCGCCTGAATCAGCAGAATCGGGACATATACCCCATAGACATTTAACTCACCCATGGACAACTTCTCCAAGTTGTATCTCTTCTAGGACTTACGCAGTATTATTTATAGATTCTCTGTGGTAGCAGATGATTTTTATCGAGAATAAAGTCATCAATGAAGTTTTTGATCATTGGTCTAAATAATTTCTTCTGCCAACGATATACATTTTCAAAGATCCGCTCAA
>NZ_VPCP01000020.1:0-42010 GCF_013418145.1 Acinetobacter sp. YH12201
CATAAATTCGGAAATTAATTGGAATATTTTGACCATTTTGATCTGTCGCATACAAGGTAATGAGATTAATACCCTTGACGGATCGGTGGTGTTTGCCTGACCAAAAATAGCTAACTAAGTCCATATGTTGACTATATGGTTTATCTAAAACAGTATCATCAATACTGACTATAAGTATATTATTATCAATATGTTGAATTGCTTCTTGATATAGGTCGTGAGGTGTGTAGTCTTCACGCTCTAGAAAGCGATTTACACTATCATGCGAGATGTTATAAGTCTCGGCAAGTTGTGTACAGCTAATAGAGTTCGGTTCTGTCATGAGAAAGCCCATATAAATGGGTAATGTACAAGTTGCTGTAGAAGCATGTTTAATTCGTCTGATCACAGATACTTTATAAAGCATTTTAATACTTTTTTGAATCTGTCAATGCGTAAGTCCTAACAGATTAGAATTAATGTAATAGCTTATTTTTTTCAGTTCTAAATTTCATATTTTGTTATATTATAATTCATGCAATATTCATAAAAGCGTAGTGAAGTGCTCATAATGTTGGGAAGATTGTTGGGATTATCCGCAATCTTGTTACAGATCGCTGTGTTCCTGCAGCCTTTATTGCCAGAAAAGCACAGTGTTTTTTCGGTATGTAAAACTATTGCCGTTGCATTAGATCTGCAAGTTAATAGCACTCACAAAACACTTAATTTTCCAACATCCCATCCACATGCCCATCACCACACCAGTGCAGCAGATCAGAACGATGTACAGGTCGTCACCGACGTGCAGAATCAGCATGCACCACACCAACAGCAGAATGATTCACACAGCACTCATGACTGCCAGTTCTGTCTGGTGCACAGCTATACCCTACCGCTACTGGACACCAAGCTCAGACCAGTACTGGTCAGAACTCAGACCTTACTTCTGTTCTTCAGTGCCTCTGTCCCGCATGTACTGACCCCACCCGCTCCCTGGTTCCTGATTCCTCAGGGCCGTGCTCCTCCTTTAACACTCACCCACTAAATCAACAGATGTGGTATCGCTGAGTAGTCTGCCTACGTTTGAATATCGATGCAGTATGGCTCTATCTATCCGCATAGGCATCTCGTAACCCACATCTTCAGCCACAGTGGTCCAATCCGTAATAGGTGATCATGACGTTTAGTTTAACTGTGCTCAAACCTGCTTTGAGTTCAGTTGTTACTGTCTTAATTACCTTTGGATTTTTTTAAAGTGTTATTACAACTTTTTGATGTATCAATAAGGAGGAGATAATGATGAATCTACTTCAGCATGATCATGCACACTCGCAAAAAAATGATTTTAATAGCGGCTGTTGTCTGGATTTGGCGCAACAGATTGTCCGGATCAGACATGCCCTTAATATTTCACAGACAGAACTGGCAGCCAAACTGTGTATTTCTGCCCGTACCTTGGAGAGCTGGGAACGCGGAGTGCGTCATCCATCAAGTTCGGCACAGGCTTTGATCAAACTATTTATAAAGTCGCCTCAATTTGTACTGGAAAATCTAGCTTGAGGATAATCGGGAATAATTTAAACCCTTATGATTATCATCAATTTAAATAACTATTGGTTTGGAAGAAACTCCATGTTAATTGTAATTACATCCCAGAACCGGCGTCACATTACTCCACATGCTGGAAAATGTCGAAAATTCTGGAAATATGAATTAAAAGATGAAAAAGTGACTGACAAACAGCTTATTGAAGTGGAAAAAGAAGAATCTTTTTCCCAGTCTGGGGAAGTACTCGAAAAACTTTTGCCTATGGACATATTTGTGACCACAGGAATCGGAGATCGATTACGAGAAAAGCTCAGAAATATTGGTGTACATGTCATCGTGACTACAGAAATTGAACCAGAACAATTTATCTGCGGTTGGGCTTCAACTAAATAAACAATTTAGATTCATATCATCTTTACTCATATAAAAGACCCTGCATCAGCAGGGTCTTTTATTTAAATTTTTAATTATTGAGTAGTATACGAACTATCACACCATGTGTAGCGGCAACGTAGCCTGAAATGTTTTTTATCCCGACTCAACCTAGCATAAATGCTGTATTCACAATATCGCACTATCATCTGACTTAAATCGCCTAGCTCTAACCACTCTATTCCAATGTAATTTTTTAAACTGGTTCAGTTCCAACATGCACACCAATGCATATACCCCAAATAGTTGGAATATCAGACATTTATTACCATTAAATACTTGTAATTTATACCAATCAGAATATTTTTAATAAGGGTAAAATTGAATAAGGCTATTTTGTGGGCATCGTTTCTGAATTTAAAAAATTTAATGCTGATCTTAAGAATCCGAACTGGTCGGTATCTTCAATTAGCTCTAACAATGAGCTAATTGTTAGTTTATGGGGACATAAACCTTTATTGTCTAAACACCCAACTGAAAGAAAACAGGTCTATCGTGACCGTATTGATAGATGGTCGTGCAATGGACGTAATGAGTTTAAGAGAAATCTTGATCTTGCTTTGGAAGAAAACTTAAAAATTAGACCAATTATAGCAATGCTCAATAACAGTTCTGATTTTCAAAATATTTTAGAGGGTAAAGATGGCAGCCAATACCCGAAAAGATTTAATGCAAAAACAAATTGAATTGGTGAATTAACTGTTTGGGACGGTACTCAATTTGAAATTGTATTTAGGCTTGATCAATAACTTGAACTTAAGCTAGGTTTTTATTCTGCTTATTATCGGCTTATTATCGGCTTACCTTGCATAACCCTAAAAACAATAAAGCCCCGATCAATGATTAGGGCTTTATCTTAAATTTGGCGGAAGCGGTGAGATTCGAACTCACGGAGGACTCACACCCTCGTCGGTTTTCAAGACCGGTGCATTAAACCGCTCTGCCACGCTTCCATGTGCGCCATAATACGGATCTTTTTAAAAACTGACAAGTAAAAATTACAAGCAAACTATTCAAATGAATATTGTTTCACCAAATTAACTTTAAAAATTATAATTTGGCTGCCAATTCGGCACCCTCACGGATTGCACGCTTGGCATCAAGCTCTGCCGCCAGTTTGGCACCACCAATAATATGGTAATTCGCCAAGGTAAATTCATCCGCCGTTGGCATAATGTCTTTGACCGATTCCTGTCCTGCACACACTACCACAGTATCTACACGTAACAATTGATCGTGGCCATTGGTTTCAATCCATAAACCTTCATTGGTTACAGACTTATATTGCACACCACGTAGCATCTTCACAGCGTGTTTTTTCAATTGCGCACGATGCACCCAACCTGTGGTTTTACCCAAGCCAATCCCCAGCGGTGTCGTTTTACGTTGCAAGAGATAAATTTCACGGACAGGATGAGCCACTTCGGCAGCTTGTATGCCACCCTCAGAAGTATAGTTCGGATTCGGGTCAATGCCCCACTCCCGTTGCCAGTCTGCCAACGGTTGCGGCTGTGGCTGATGTTCAGGTTTTAATAAAAACTCGGATACATCAAAACCAATACCACCGGCACCAATCACCGCCACCCGATTGCCAACTGCTGCTCCACGTAACACTTCTGCATAAGACAACACTTGCGGTGCCTGACTGCCTTCAATATTTAAGGCACGCGGAACAACTCCAGTCGCAACCACGACCTCATCAAAGCCTTCACGTTCCAGTTGTTCACGGTTCACTTTGGTATTTAAGCGCAGCTCTACCCCAGTTCTTTCAATTTGAACTTTAAAATAACGGATGGTTTCATGGAATTCTTCTTTACCCGGTACTACTTTAGCCAGATTGAACTGGCCGCCCACTTCATGGCTTGCTTCAAATAATGTGACTTTATGCCCCCGACTGGCAGCTACCGTTGCAGCCGACATGCCTGCCACACCACTACCAACAACGGCAATTTTTTTCGGTGCTTTGGTTTTTACATACACCAGTTCCGTTTCATAAGCAGCGCGCGGATTGACCAGACAGGTTGCACGTTTATTTTTAAAGGTGTGGTCCAAGCAAGCCTGGTTACAGGCAATACAGGTATTAATTTCATCTACCCGATTGGTGGCGGTCTTGCTGACCCAGAAGGCATCCGCCAACAATGGTCGCGCCATCTGCACCATATCGGCTTTTCCAGCCGCCAAAATGGCCTCGGCCGTTTCAGGCATGTTAATCCGGTTGGAAGCAATCACAGGAATAGCCACATGCTTTTTCACTTCGGCTGTATAATCGGCAAACGCTGCACGTGGCACTGAAGTGACAATGGTCGGAATACGTGCTTCATGCCAGCCAATTCCGGTATTCAGCAAGGTAACTCCGGCTTTTTCCAAAGCCTGTGCCACCGTAATCACTTCCTGCATGGTGTTGCCATCATGTACTAAATCGAGCATGGACAAACGGAAACAGATAATAAATTTTTCACCGACTTTTTCACGAATAGCTTTAACAATCTCTATGGCAAAACGCATGCGGTTTTCAATGTCGCCACCCCAGCGGTCGGTACGCTGATTGACATGACGGCTTAAAAACTGATTCAGCAAATAGCCTTCAGACCCCATAATTTCCACACCATCATAGCCGGCTTTTTTAGCAATGCTGGCCGTGTGTGCATAATCTTCGATGGTCTCTAAAATCTGCTTTTCACTCATTTGACGCGGTTTAAACGGTGAAATTGGAGATTTAATCGGGCTGGCAGAAACCACAAAAGGCTGATAACCATACCGGCCTGAATGTAAAATCTGCATCAAGATTTTTGCACCATGCTTATGTACGGCATGCGTCACCAAACGATGTGGCGCCACATCCACCAAATTATTCATGGTACCGCCCGCCGGAAGCAACCAGCCCTGACGGTTCGGTGAAATTCCCCCGGTAATAATCAGCCCTACGCCACCTTTTGCCCGTTCGCCAAAATATGCGGCCAATTTAGGATAGTTATAAAAACGGTCTTCCAGACCGGTATGCATGGAACCCATCACGACACGGTTTTTAATGGTCGTAAAGCCCAAATGCAGCGGTTTTAATATATTTGCATAGCGAGTTGTCATGATGGATCCTTTATATATTGGCTTTGCAACTTGTTGCATATTACTTTACCTATTTTTATTCTTTTGTTTATGACTTGTTTTACACATTGTCTGACGAAACAGTCAATTTTTCATAAAAAAAGCGCAGTCTAAGCACTGCGCCTGAGATAGAACCCGTTATTTTTTATTATAATTCAGTTTTTTAATTTGTTTCTTGATTCCAGTATTTCAATTTTGAAGTATGACCAATTCCCACATTAAAGCTATTGGTCGGGTCCAGTTTTTGATAATGCTTTTTGAGCGCAGGCTTGGCCACATATAAATGCCCGACATTATGTTCTGCGGGATATTCAGCCCCACGTGCATCCAGTAAACTCCACATCTGATGTTCTATTGCCAAAGGATCTACGCCTTTTTTCACAATATAGTCCTGATGGAACACATGACATAAAAAATGACCGTAATACAGTTTATGAATAATCAGCTCATCCATTTCTTTCGGCAAAGTTTCCACCCATTCCCGGTCATTACGGCGTAAGGCAATGTCCAGCGCAACAATATCTTCCACTTCTGAACGATGGGTGTCGCGATAACGAATGGCAGCTCCGGCTACGGCAAAACGGTGTAGAAAGGCTTTACGTCCTTCTTCTTCGGTACAGTGGAAATAATTTCCAGTATTATGAGATAAAAAATAGTGCTGTAAAAATTGCTGAACCTGTTCTACATCCTGATTTTCGATGCGCAGCACCAGATGATGCTCATACAAATCTCGGAACTCATTCATGCGTTTCGGTAAATGCGACGGTAAAAATTTGCTCAACATTTGCAGGACTTTATCAGACAGCCCTTTCATGCCGACTTTTTCCAGGTAGCCATCGAGCTTATCTTTCATGGCAAAAGCCGCCGGCACTTTGGCAGTCCCGAATTTTTCAATGAACATGAAAGTGTCTTTGCCATATTCCGCGCCAATATCGTAAGCCACCCGGTGAATATATTCGCCTGCAATTGGCAAACGCGGCAAATCGGTAAGTAGAAAACGGCGGATTGCGGTTAAATCTTGCTGGGTATTGGTGCCGACATAAAAGACCTGACTGGGAATTTTTTCAAAGGTATCCAAACGTACCGCAAACACGCAGACTTTTCCTGCCGAACCGGACGCTTCATACAAGCGCGATGGATCGGCATTAAAACGCGCCGGCGTGTTCTCATCGACCTGAGTCACGTCATGCGCATAGCGATGATCCGAAGCACAGCAGTGCTGATCATTTTCAATATCAGTCAATTGATATTGCTGATTTTGCAGATTAGATAGAATTTCTTCTGGCGTTGAACCGAGCTGGATGCCCAGATGATTGACCAATTGCAGTTGCCCCGATTCATTTACTCGGGCATACAGGGCCAGTTCCGTATAGGCAGGTCCACGGCGAACCAAAGCCCCACCGGAGTTATTGCAGACTCCACCTAAAACCGATGCACCTATACAGGAGGAACCAATCACCGAATGTGGCTCGCGATTAAACACTGCCAGTTCTTTTTCCAGTTTGTCTAGCGTTGCACCGGGCAAACAAACCACTTGTTTCGCATCATTAATCACTTGAATGCCAACCAAGCGTCGAGTGTTGATCAGAATCACCGGACGGTCATAATCATCGCCAAAAGGGGTTGAACCACCGGTGAGTCCGGTATTGGCTGCCTGCATAATCACAATACAGTCTGCATCCACCGCAGCCTGCAAGACTTGCCACTGTTCCAGCAATGAACCCGGGACGACCACAGCCAGGACTTGACCGGAACCGTAACGACGACCTTGACGGTATAATCGTGTGTCATTGTCATCTGTGAATACATGTTGCTTGCCAACAATATTGATGAGCTTTTGAATGGTTTGTTGTGGATTTGCTAGAGAACTCATATTTGGCATTTTCCAAAATAAATGTCTAAATGATTTATTTACGTCATTTTATGGATATAGATTTTTTACTGATAAAGTGATTTTCAGCCCGAACATCTCTGGTCTAGAAAATACACAGAAAAATTAAGTGAAAGTTCCCTCTCCTTCTAGGAGAGGGTTAGGGAGAGGTCTTGATGAAAAGAAGATTAAGTTCAAGATCCCCTCATCCTAACCCGCTCTTGCTCTTCGCTTTAAAGGAATCCTTAAAGCTTGTTCAGGTAGAAGAGACTTTCAATATAAAAAATTGATGGTTAAGCTTAAATACTGCTGACTAGCTTAAAATTGCTGAACATCTCAACCCACCAACTCTTTCTCCAACTTCACCAAACAATCCGAAGTAATATCGGCAATGGTTTTGGCACCGGTCAGCGTCATTGCCACGCGCATTTCCTTATCAATCAGTTCAAGCAGATTGGAAACACCCTCACCACCGGCAGCGCCCAGTGCATAGACAAAAGCACGACCCAACATACAGGTATCGGCACCTAAGGCCAGCATCCGCACCACATCCAGACCATTACGGATACCCGAATCGGCTAGAATTTTAATATCACCTTTGACTGCATCGGCAATTGGCGGCAAAGCACGCGCGGAAGATAAAACACCATCCAGCTGACGGCCCCCATGGTTTGAAACCACAATACCATCTGCACCGAAACGTACTGCGTCTTTGGCATCTTCAGGGTCTAAAATACCCTTGATCACCATTGGACCATCCCAGAACTCACGAATCCATTCCAGATCTTTCCAGGAAATCGAGGGATCAAAGTTAGAACCTAACCAGCCAATATAATCTTCAAGACCCGTGGGTTTACCCAAGTATTTAGAAATATTGCCTAGGTCATGTGGGCGTCCCATCAAGCCCACATTCCAGGCCCAATGCGGATGGAAACAGGATTGCATATAACGGCGCATTGCTGCATTTGGCCCGCTCATACCCGAGTGGGCATCACGGTAACGCGCGCCCGGCACAGGCATATCTACTGTAAATACTAAGGTTGAGCAACCTGCCGCTTTGGCACGTTCCAGAGCATTTTTCATAAAACCACGGTCACGCAGCACATACAACTGGAACCACATTGGACGCTGAATTGCTGGAGCCACTTCTTCAATCGGACAAACTGAAACAGTAGACAGGGTAAAAGGAATGCCTTTTTTATCTGCCGCCACTGCCGCCTGCACTTCACCACGGCGGGCATACATCCCGGTCAAACCTACAGGTGACAAAGCCACGGGCATAGACAGGGTTTCATCAAACAGTTTGGTTTCCAGGCTTAACTGCGACATGTCATTCAGTACACGTTGTCTCAACGCAATTTTTGATAAATCTTCCACATTACGCTTCAGTGTATATTCCGCGTACGCACCACCATCAATGTAATGAAATAAAAACGGTGGCAAGCGGCGTCTAGCGGCTTCACGATAATCATTCGCAGAAGAAATAATCATGCTTATATCCTGTTTAATCTACTGGCACGCTGGCGACGAGCTTCTTCTTCATCAATCAAGCGTACCTGTTGTACTACAAACTCAATGTGTCCACAGACTGCACTGCGTGCAGCATCAGGATCACGGCGTTCAATTGCATCCATCACCTGAAAGTGCTGATCATGCAATTGATCAAAACGGTGCGATTCGCTATAGACTTTGCGTCGGCCCAAAACCACGTTGTATTTCAACAGGTCAAACAGGCTGCGCATCATCTGTATTAGCACTAAATTATGTGAGGCTTCGGCAATGGCTAAATGGAATTCAGCATCCGCTTTTGCTGACTGGTCATCATCCCCAATAGATTGATAATGGGCAATCCGATCGTAGCAGCGGCGAATATTTTCCAGGTCTGCTGCTGTGGCGCGCTGAGCGGCATACCAAGCAGTACCACCCTCTAAAACGCTACGGGCTTCCTGCACATCAAAACGGTAAGCTGGGTCCTGATCAATCAAATTGCTTAAAGGTTCTACAATTTGATGATTGGTCCAGGCGCTCGGTAGCAACTGCAAAAAGGTTCCCGAGCCTGCCTTGCTGAGCAACATACCCGTACTGACCAAATGCTGAATCGCTTCACGCAACGATGAACGCGACACCCCGAGCTGTTCACATAATTTACGTTCTGCAGGCAAACGGTCTCCAACCTGCATATTGCTCTGTTCAATCAACATACGGAGCTGCTGTACGGCTTGGTCGGAAACTTTCATCTACATTTCTCTACTCTTGCATCAATTCCAGTTTATGGAATCATCCATGGGAACACATAGGCTTGTAATGTGATGATAATACCAATCATCACGGTAAAGGAGATACTGTGTTTCACGGTAAAGCGGAACAAATCAGATTCTTTACCTACCAGACCTACAGCCGCACAGGCAATTGCAATCGATTGAGGTGAAATCATTTTTCCGGTTACACCCCCACTGGTATTAGCTGCAACCAGCAGTACTTCCGGCACGCCAATCTGTTGTGCCGTGGTCGCCTGAAGTGCCGAGAACAGTGCATTGGCAGATGTGTCTGAACCGGTCAGGAACACGCCTATCCAGCCAAGGAATGGCGAGAAGAAAGTAAATGCCTGACCTGTATGTGCCAGCGCTAAAGCCAGCGTGGCCGACATGCCTGAATAGTTCGCAATAAAGGCAAAGGCCAGTACCATACCAATGGAATAAATAGGAACTTTCAATTCATTGATGGTTTCGCCAAAAGTGATGACAGCTGCTTTGGGCTTCATTTTCAGGAAAATGATGGTGATGATAGCGGCAATGAAAATGGCTGTGCCTGTGGCAGAAATCCAGTCAAATTTATAAATCGCATCGTAGTCCTTAATTTCAGGGACCACTGGCGGCATCTTCTGGATCAGCTGATGCAAATACGGCACCTTGATGGAAATCACCAGATCATGCAGAGCACCATCTTTGGCAAATAAATCCTTAAAGGGCTTGATACTCCAGATGGTGACCATCGCGGTTAAAATGGCAAATGGTGACCATGCCTTGGCAATTTGAGCAATGCTATATTTTTGCTGTTTTTGAGCTGCGAGCTGTTGAGCAGCTGATTCATCAACATTTGCATCTTGGTCTGCAAAACGGAAAATATGTTTCGGTTGCCAGAATTTAAGCAAAATTGTTAAAGAAATAAGTGAAGCAATTGCAGCGGTAATATCTGGCAGTTCAGGACCTACAAAGTTAGAGGTTAAATATTGTGCAAGCGCGAATGATCCACCTCCCACAATTACCGCTGGCCAGGTTTCTTTCACACCACGCCAGCCATCCATAATCGCCATAATCCAGAATAGAACAATGGGTACCATAAACGGTAACTGACGTCCGACCATCTGGCTAATTTCATGGGTATCTACACCTGAAACCTGCCCGGCCACGATAATGGGAATCCCCATTGCGCCGAAGGCAACCGGTGCAGTATTGACAATCAGACATAAGCCCGCTGCATATAAGGGTTTAAAACCTAATCCCACCAGCAATGCAGCAGTAATGGCAACCGGAGCACCAAAACCTGCCGCACCTTCCAGGAAAGTACCAAAGGCAAAACCCACAAAGAGCATTTGTAAGCGCTGATCTTCGGTAATTGACAAAATGGAGGAACGAATAATATCGAACTGTCCGGTTTTAACCGAAATTTTATACAGAAATACGGCGCCGAGGATAATCCAGGCAATGGGCCACAGGCCATAGAAAAAACCGTAAATCATCGATGCAAAAGCCATCACGACCGGCATCTGATAGGAAAATAATGAAACCAGCAGCGCAAGGATCACGGTAATTGTTCCCGCTACACTACCTTTCATGCGGAATACCGCAAGCGCTAAAAAGAAGAAAATGATGGGAATCAGGGCAATCAAACTGGAGAGCCAGATATTGCCCATAGGATCGTAAATCTGTTGCCATTGTTGAAGCATTGTCCTCTCCTTGAAATGCTTTTCCAGAATACAAAATGGTCTGATCACCTACCAATTAACATCTTAACTGGTATGACCAATAATCATTTAATTAAAAAAATATATCAATAAACTTTAAATATGCTACTTTTTAACCAAATAAAGATCAATAAGCAATTTCTTATTTAAAATTGGTCATACCAATATAATGCATGAAATATTTAAAATTTATACAGACTGCACTGATTAAAATTCACTCAGATATTTTTAATTATTTCATTTTTATTATTTTTTTAGAAAAATAAAAAATCCGGGACAATCATCTAATACTTTAGTCGATAATATGGATTATTTGAATGATGATTACTCAAAGCAAAGCACTATTGATAACAAGCGTATTATAACAAGCATAGATACTGATCATTAGATCCTGGATAATTAGATACAAATAACAGGTGCGACAGAAAGCCATTCTGAGAGGAAATAAAATGTGCGGACATGTTGCAAGCGGTCAAACTTTCAATGTGCTGCTCAAAATTGTTATCCACCTTCCTTTTAACTCCTGTTTATAAGCCACAACTCTGCTCTGCTTCACGATTTAATCAAAATCTTTGCTTATAACCATATATTGAATCTATCAATTTCAAATTTTCAACGAGATTTTCTTTTGTAAAACCATTAGAAATAAAATAGTGCTACAATTGAAGAAATGTGTATTTTCTTGGGCCACCAAATTTCTCGGTGCCTATTTCATATCGTTAGGATTAACAATGTCTGATAATGCAACTATCTTGCAGAATGTCCCAGTAGGCAAAAAAGTTGGTATTGCCTTCTCTGGTGGTCTAGATACTTCAGCTGCTCTATTGTGGATGAAACAAAAAGGCGCAGAACCTTATGCTTATACAGCGAATCTGGGTCAGCCTGATGAAGACGACTATGATGCGATTCCGAAAAAAGCGGAAGCGTATGGCGCAGTAAAAGCTCGCTTGGTTGATTGCCGCTTACAACTTGCATTAGAAGGTATTGCTGCGATTCAATGTGGTGCTTTCCATATCAGCACTGGTGGTGTTCCTTACTTCAACACTACGCCATTGGGTCGTGCAGTAACCGGTACCATGCTTGTTACCGCAATGAAAGAAGATGACGTCAACATCTGGGGTGATGGTTCAACTTATAAAGGTAACGACATTGAACGTTTCTACCGTTATGGCTTGTTGACTAATCCTGCACTTAAAATTTACAAACCTTGGTTAGACCAAACCTTTATTGATGAGCTTGGTGGTCGTGCGGAAATGTCACAATTCCTGATCGACAACGGCTTTGACTATAAAATGTCAAAAGAAAAAGCCTACTCAACTGACTCAAACATGCTGGGTGCGACTCACGAAGCGAAAGATCTTGAATACTTAAATGCCGGTATCAAAATCGTTGATCCAATTATGGGCGTGGCGTTCTGGAAAGAAGAAGTCGAAATCAAACCTGAAGAAGTATCCATTACTTTTGAAGAAGGTTTCCCTGTTGCGATTAACGGTCAACGCATTGAAGATCCAGTGGAATTCATTCTTGAAGCAAACCGTATCGGTGGTCGTCACGGTCTAGGTATGTCTGACCAGATCGAAAACCGTATCATCGAAGCGAAATCTCGCGGTATTTATGAAGCTCCAGGTATGGCCTTACTTCATATTGCTTATGAGCGTCTTGTGACTGGTATTCATAACGAAGACACCATTGAACAATACCGCATCAACGGTCTGCGTTTAGGTCGTTTATTGTATCAAGGTCGCTGGTTCGATTCTCAAGCGCTGATGCTTCGTGAAACTGCACAGCGCTGGGTAGCGAAAGCCATCACAGGTACTGTGACTTTAGAGCTTCGTCGCGGTAATGACTACACGATTATGAACACTGAATCGCCTAACCTTACTTATGAAGCTGAGCGTTTGACGATGGAGAAAGGTGATTCTATGTTTAGTCCTGCTGACCGTATTGGTCAATTGACTATGCGTAACCTTGACATTACCGATACTCGCGCAAAATTGGGTATCTATACAGGTGCAGGCTTACTTTCTGTAGGTACAGGTTCAGCTGTTCCGCAATTAAAAGACAAAAACAAATAAGTTTGTTTTAGGTCAAAAAAACCGCTCGAAAGAGCGGTTTTTTTATCTGACCTGTTTATGATTTTATAAATTCAGTTGCAGCGATATTGGAACGGAGAGATTGATAATAAATCTGGTTACGGCCTAAATTTTTGGCACGATATAAAGCCTGATCAGCAATTTTTAATAACTCTTCTTTACTTAGCTCAGCTTCGCCATAATAAACAGTGATTCCTAAACTGATGGTAATAAAATCGGAGATTGAAGATTTCTCGTGAGGAATTTCTAGACGCTCGATGGCCTTATAGATATTTGATGCTACGGCATAGGCACCATGAGCATCTGTTTCAGGCAGTAGTACCACAAACTCTTCCCCACCATATCGTGCAACAAAATCCATATGCCGAATGGCATTTTTAATCGATTTGGCGATAGAAGAAATCACATCATCGCCTTTCTGGTGCCCATAAAAATCGTTGTAGTTTTTAAAAAAATCAATATCAATAAACAGGATCGCCAAACTACTTCGCTCTTGACGGGTTTGCTGGTAAAACACTTCCATCATTTCATCGAAACTACGACGGTTTGAGATTTTGGTCAGGTCATCATGCTGACTTAAATGCAATAATTCCGAATTATGAATCCGATGCATTTTTTCACTAATTCGGGCACGCATAGTAAACAAATAAATCATTCGTTCTCGCGCAAAAATCATATGACTAATCACATAACCAAATACGCAACTGCCAAAAAGAATACGCCCCAACACCACGGCATCAAAATCAACATGAAGTAGAAAGAAAAGAATGACTGTTACTGAGGCTGCTAAAAACCCGGTCATCAGCATCTGAAATGGCTTTACTCCAGTAATAAGGGAACCCATGATATAAATCATGCACAGGATAGCCATACCTTGTTGTCGCAAGGCGACAGTTTCTACGGTCAAGGTTAACCAGGACATGGAGACCATGGCCCAAAACATAAGCACCATGGAAGCCGGAGCAAAATAGGGACGCAGTTTAGGAAAATGCGAAAAAGAAAATAAGACCAGCAAGCATAGAGCACCATTGGCCAACCCTAAGCTACAGTTCAGAAAATCATGCTTGAGATACTGTTTGTCAATTACCCAGTAATCGCTGGGTAAAATCACCAGAATAAAAATAAAATAAGATAAAACGCCACCCCACAGGTATTTTTGTACATGCTTACGGGCACGTTCCAAGTTTTTCGACCAAAATTCCTGTTCCATTTTTTTTGGAAAAACCTGTCCTACGCGTTGACTTTGCCGCGTAATCAGTTCTTCTATCTTTTCTTTATCATATTGTAATTTCGCTAGATTATACTTGGATTCCATTGCCCAGCATTTCTTATTTCTTCTAGTTACTAAAAATAACATATTTTTCTTATTTAGAATTATATATATATAACCATTTGTCTGTAATTCTCGTTACCATTTTCACACTTTATGGATTATCATTTGTTTTATTTCTTCGATTGAAATGGCCTTGAATACAATCACCCTTCTCCAGCCAGACGATTGGCATGCTCACTTACGTGACGGTTTATCTTTAAAACGCACAGTTCCAGATCTTGCCAAGCAGTTTGCTCGTGCCATCTGCATGCCTAATACTGTCCCTCCAATCAAAACAGTTGAGGAAGCACTGGCTTATCGTGAACGCATTATGGCGCATGTCCCTGAAGGTGTTGCATTTGATCCCCGGATGGTGCTTTATTTTACCGACCAGACCCAACCGAGCGAAGTCAAAAAAATTAAAGAATCCGAGCATGTGAATGCCATCAAGCTGTATCCAGCCGGTGCAACCACAAATTCAGACAATGGCGTCAGTGATATCCGTAAAGTCTATGCGGTGATTGAACAGCTTGAAGAACACCAGGTACCGTTGTTGCTGCATGGTGAAGTCACCCATAACCATGTGGATATTTTTGACCGTGAAAAACGCTTTTTAGATGAAGTGCTTTCACCGCTTCTAAAACAATTCCCTAAACTTAAATTGGTTTTAGAACACATCACCACAAGCGACGCGGCACATTTTGTACTTGAACAAGACCGCAATGTCGCTGCGACCATTACCCCACAGCATTTACTGTTCAACCGTAACGATATGCTGGTGGGTGGTATTAAACCGCATTTCTATTGTTTACCAATTTTAAAGCGTCAAAGCCATCAGCAAACCCTGCTTGAAGTGGCGACCAGTTCTAATCCCAAGTTTTTCCTGGGAACAGACAGCGCGCCGCATTCAAAAAATGCCAAAGAAAATGCCTGTGGCTGTGCCGGTTGCTACAGTGCACCTACCGCAATTGAATTATATGCTCAGGCTTTTGATCAGGTTGGCCGACTGGACCGCCTGGAAGGTTTTGCCAGCCATTTCGGTGCTGATTTCTATGGCCTACCGCGCAACACCAATACCATTACTTTGGTCAAAGAAGAACAAGTTATTCCGGAAAGTTTAGACTATTTGGATGGCGAACAGATTATCCCATTGTATGCGGGTAAGACCATCCAATGGAGAAAAGTGTGACAGATGAAACCCCACCAGTAATTGGTCAGCGTTTCCGTGGATTTTTACCTGTTGTTGTCGATGTCGAGACAGCAGGTTTTAACTCACAGACCGATGCCTTGCTGGAAATTGCAGCAATCCCCATCATTTATAATGAAGAAGGTCAATTTGTACCTGGTGAAGCGTACCATGCACATATTAATCCTTTTGAAGGGGCGAACTTAGACCGTCGTTCCCTGGAATTTATTGGTATTGATCCATCCAACCCAATGCGTATTGCAATGGCGGAAGATGAAAAAAGTGCATTAAAACGCATTTTCAAGTCGGTCAATGAAGTTCGCCGTCAGCAAAACTGTACCCATGCAGTTTTGGTCGGCCATAATGCACATTTCGATTTGGGCTTTGTACAAGCGGCCATTGCCCGTACGGGGACTAAAAATCAAAATCCTTTTCACAGTTTTTCGGTGTTTGACACCGTGACTTTAAGTGCCGTGATGTTTGGTCAAACCGTACTGGCAAAATCCTGCATTCAGGCGGGAATCGAGTTCGATGGCAAGGAAGCACACTCTGCCTTGTATGACACTCAAAAGACTGCAGAACTGTTTTGCTATATTTTGAACAAACTCGCTCCCCATCTACTTGACACCTTGGTGGCGGATCAATAAGATACCGCCATCTTCTAAACGTCCCTATCGTCTAGAGGCCTAGGACATCGCCCTTTCACGGCGGTAACCGGGGTTCGAATCCCCGTAGGGACGCCATCTATTTTTCTCTTCTTTATTTTTACTACCGAAAACATTTTAAAATTAAAACCTTGATTCGTATATTCATATCCCGAGCCTCTTAAAAAGCCGTCATAACTTGCGGATAATCACCAAACATAATTGCTAAAATTACTCATCTGCTCATCCTGAATAATCGTTTCCAAAGCTTGATTTTTAAAGTTTAGCCTTAAGTGCTGCGACACCCTTTTTTTATGGCAATTTGCATGCTAAGTTTCCCCCATTGCAATTAATGAACCTGCTCGTATGTTGAAAAAATTTTTCCTTGTTTTAATCATTCTCCTGCCCTCTGCTTTATATTTATATATCGTCAGCAGAGATGAAGCTCCAGCCAAGGATTCATCCATTACCCCGGCAGAAGCTCCAGCGCAAGAACAGTCTGAGAAATATCAAACACCCGACCACTAATATGTGGTCTTTTTAATTTAAAACCGTCCTCAACCCAGCCTTCATCATCGAAAAGTTTGGCTGATTTAACATTCACCTAACCCATAATTAAAATAATGCTTTCAGCCTATTTTTTATCTTACACAACCCTCCCCAACCTTCACAGTATTCATCTGCCGAGGAGCCGAAGTCATCGCTAAAAAGAGCAATGGCTGCACTTTATCTCATTAAGCCATCCCTAGAGGGTGGATTGATGCAAGTTGTATCGTGCTGAAAATAAATGTGCTTTTAAAGCGATAGATCAAGTCCCGTTTAAAAAACTGCTCTTTTTATTTTAGATTTGTCATTTTTTATGCAATTAATTCAATATTTTAAAAATAACACAATTACAGGTTTGACAGCTTTATTAAAAATCCATAATATACGCATCACCTCCTAACGACCCTATCGTCTAGAGGCCTAGGACATCGCCCTTTCACGGCGGTAACCGGGGTTCGAATCCCCGTAGGGTCGCCATATATCGTGCTATACGATCATTCAAGCTTCAACACCTATCATTATTACATTGCAGATTCGTAGTTTTTCACTACAATAGTTCGCTTCATTTTTCTTTTTCTTTTTCTCTTATGCAGTCATCTCATACTCCGAATGATGCTATGCATCAGGGCAATTCTGCGCCTTTAAAACGCGCTATGAGTACTCGACACCTGGTCATGATTTCGCTAGGCGGCGCAATCGGCACGGGGTTATTTTTAGGTTCGGGTGAAGTCATTGCACAAACGGGGCCTGTAGGTGCCATCATCTCCTATGTATTAGGCGGTTTAATCGCTTATGCAGTCATGCTTTGTCTGGGCGAACTTGCGGTGCACATGCCCGAATCAGGTTCTTTTGGTACCTATGCACGCAGATATATTGGTCCAGGTACCGGTTATATGATTACCTGGTTGTACTGGCTGACCTGGACTGCCACCCTGGGAACCGAATTTACCGCCGCAGCCTTGCTGATGCAGGAATGGTTTCCGCAAATTTCAGTCTGGATCTGGACCATCGTTTTTGCAGCCATTGTGTTTGGGCTCAATATGAGTTCAACCAAACTGTTTGCAGAATCTGAATTCTGGCTTTCCCTGGTCAAAGTCGTGACCGTGATTAGCTTTATTATTCTCGGCTTGTTGGCAATTTTTGGCGTGCTTTCGTTTCAGGGGAACACTTCTGCGCCTTTATTTAGCAACCTTACGGCTCAGGGCTGGTTTCCTCAAGGCTTATTTCCAATTTTCGCCACCATGCTGATTGTCAACTTCGCTTTCTCTGGCACCGAACTGATTGGCGTTGCCGCAGGTGAAACCCAGGACCCGGCTAAGAACGTACCCAAAGCGATTAATGCCGCAATCTGGCGACTGCTGATTTTCTTTGTCGGCACAATTGTGGTGATTAGCGCACTGTTGCCGCATCAGATGGCAGGCTTAGGTGCTGAAGGCGTCAGTAGCAGTCCGTTTGTCACAGTATTTACTTATATCGGTATTCCACACGCGGAAGATATCATCCGCTTTGTGATTATCACCGCGCTATTATCGGCAGCCAACTCGGGTTTATATGCCGCTTCCCGCATGATGTGGTCTTTATCTGACAAAAAACAGCTACCTGCCGTGTTCTCCAAAGTGAACCATCGTGGCATTCCTTTTGTGGCGATTATTGTCACCATGTTTGGTGCAATTCCGGGATTACTGTCAGAGCAGTTTGCACCGGAAACCATCTTCAAGAACCTGCTGGGTGTGGCTGCATTTACCATGGTGGTGGTCTGGATGAGCATTTGCTTAAGCCAGTTTAATTTCCGTCGCCAGTGGTATAAGGCCGGCCATAGCGTGGAAGAGCTGGGCTTTGCCGCACCGCTGTTCCCGATTGTACCGATTCTAGGTTTTGTGTTCTGTTTTATTACCTGTATCAGTATGGCAGCAGATCCGGAAATGCTGGCCGGCTTTATTGGCTGCCTGCTATTTATTGCGGGTTGTTATCTCAGTTATTATGTTTTCTATCGAAAGCAAAACTAACACAGAAAAGGAGTGGTCAAGTACCGCTCTTTTTTTTAAGCTCAATCAAGATAATCCCTTTGATAAAAGCTCTGACCATGTATGAAAATCATTTTTATTCACGGCATGAATCAACAAAATTATGATCAACCCTCATTAAAACAGCGTTGGCTATCTGCTTTTCAGACCGGTTTGCGTAATTCTCAGCAAAATATTGATCTTAATGCCCTGGAAATACGCTTCCCCTTTTATGGAGATTTGCTCAGCAAACATCATTTATATAACAACCTCGATCTGGAGACTTTTTTACCCAAGTCTATTCCGCATTTGCATCTTCCCTTTCATTTAAGGCATAACACTACCCTTGTCCCGGAACAGCATCCCTGTGCGAGTAGATTACCGAGTGTAAACGCCGAATGCGCCAAGTCATTCACACAGCGATTAGCCCTCATGAGCGCACTCACCAGAGATCATGCATTTAAGGAACTGGCACTATTTCTGAATCATTATCCCAAGCTGCATGAAACCTTTATCCATAAATTCCTGATTGAAACCTATTTATATTTATCTAACCCGGATTTCATGCATGAAGTCCATCACCGGATCATGTCTTATCTTCATCCCGAGCTAGATCATATTATGGTGGCGCATTCCCTCGGTTCGGTCATTACCTACAACCTGCTGCATCAATATCCGCATTTTAGAATACAGCGCTTTATTACCTTAGGCTCTCCCCTGGCTTTTAGAGTCATTCAGGAAAAACTCGTCACCCCTATTTCCAGACCACCCCAACTGCAGGGTGACTGGTTTAATTTTTATTCACCCGATGATTTTTTGACTGCTTTTCCTTTATCAGAAGCACCTTTCAATTTTCAGCCACCCATCATTAACCAGGCGATTACTACATCTTTTTATAATCCTCACAGTATTAGCGGTTACTTACAGCATCCAGCGGTGGTCAACAGCATCATTGGGGGTTTAAGCGCAGAAAAATAGTGATTTTCAAAACACATTTCATACATTTGTTTTATTTTTATTCAGTTGAGTCTATTTTTAAACATTATCCCAGAAAAAGGTTTGACAGGGTGTCCTATCCACCCTATTATACGCCCACCTCTGAAACGTCCCTATCGTCTAGAGGCCTAGGACATCGCCCTTTCACGGCGGTAACCGGGGTTCGAATCCCCGTAGGGACGCCAATACTTAGATGACCCTATCGTCTAGAGGCCTAGGACATCGCCCTTTCACGGCGGTAACCGGGGTTCGAATCCCCGTAGGGTCGCCATATTCGAGAGAGTAATATCTCAGCAAAAAGCCTGATCGTCATGAATCAGGCTTTTTTGTTTTTAAATGGATTGAATTTCAATATTGCTTGATCTTTGCTGTACATCTAAAGAAATTATAAAAATAGAGCAGACCTGCCTTTCAATGTACACGGAAAAAAAGAACGATGGTCTGCTGTTGCTGTGCAGTTTCAGTCTTACTGGTCTAAAGCCCAGTCATCCAGTTAAGCACTACGGCGTGAATTAATCTGCCCTTTAATCATTGCGGTAATATTGTTTTTGGCATATTTCAAAAATACTTTCAGCGGTGACAGTTTTGGATTTGGACGTTTACCACGCGCAATATCCTTAAACTGTGCGGCATACCAGATAATTTCCATAATTGCCATTTTATCGACCATCGGAATGCCGGTTTTAATTTTATTCACCGCATAACGAACGTCCTGTCCAGCGATCAGTCGATCGGTTAAATCGGTTTCCACCGCCAATGGACGGGCAATACCAATAAAATCACACGCGCCACTGTCGAGTGCTGCGTTCATCCCTTCTACAGTACGGAAGCCACCAGTCACCATTAAATGACACTGCACTTCCTTACGGATTTTCTCGGCAAAATCGAGGAAATAAGCTTCACGTGCAATGCTACTGGCTTTGCGCTTATCCTCTTTCGCGCCCGCCATAGCCGGAGCTTCATAGGTTCCGCCAGAAATCTCAATCAGATCGATTCCAGCAGCATCTATGGCTTTAAAGACCGCAACTACTTCATCTTCGGTAATGCCGCCACGCTGGAAATCAGCCGAGTTCAGTTTCACGGAAATGATAAATTGATCCGAGGTTGCCGCACGGACAGCCTTATAAATTTCCAGCAGGAAGCGCATCCGGTTTTCAATCGGACCACCCCATTGATCCTGACGTTTGTTGGTCAATGGCGATAAAAACTGGCTGATCAGATAACCATGCGCACCATGCAACTGTATGCCCTCAAAGCCAGCTTTTTCGCAGATTTGTGCAGAAATGGCAAAACGCTGGATAATATCGAGAATCTCATCTTCACGTAATTCACGTGGTGTGCCAAAGGTGGTTGCCAGTGCAGGAGAAAAAGGCACAGTCGAAGGTGCTACGGTTTCCCTATTTAGACCTTTAGGACACTGGCGGCCGGGATGGGACAATTGAACCAGTTGTACCATGTCATATTTCTTGCCGAGCGCTGCCCATTGCTGTAGCTTGGCCAAATCGCGTTCTGAATCAATCACCACCACGCCCGGTTCATTTTTGGCGCGGAAATCTACCATCACATTACCGGTAATGGCACAGCCCAAGCCACCTTTGGCCCAGGTTTCATAAAGATTAAAATGCAACTGGCTGGGCTGACCTGCATCATTTGCCAGAGCTTCACTCATTGCGGCTTTGATAATTCTATTTTTAAAGGTGGTATGTCGAATGATGGTTGCTTCAGCAAGATGGCTCATCTCTCAATCCTGACTTATTTGTATTTATATAGAGTGAAAACTCTAACCTGAATATACAATTCGTCAATAGGCTATTTGACAATATGACTTGTCAGTAACTTCAAATATACTGACTGGCCTCAATCAGCTGCCGGGTATATTCAGTTTTCGGATTTAAAAACAACTGTTCAGTGTCTTGAAATTCCATGACCTGCGCCCGACGTAACACCAGCACTTTCTGACACAGGGCTTTAACCACTTGCAGGTCATGGCTGATAAACAGATAACTGATCTGATGTTCCTGCTGCAAACGTCTGAGTAATTTCACTATGGCGCGCTGCGTGGTACGGTCCAGCGCCGAGGTCGGTTCATCCAGTATCAGCAGTTTAGGACTCAACACCAAAGCGCGTGCCAAGGCGACACGCTGACGTTGCCCACCTGACAACTCATGTGGATAACGGATTCTAAAGCTGATGGGCAATTCCACTTTTTCCAGGGCCTCATCAATCCGCTCTGATATTTCAGTCGATGAGAGTTTTTTTAAGCCCAATCCCTCACCAATGGTTTGCTCCACATTCAAACGTGGATTTAAACTGCTAAACGGGTCTTGAAACACAATCTGAAATTCAGCGCGTAAAGGCCGTAACTGTTTTTCATTGCACCGATTTAAATCTGTGCCAAGCAGCACAATTTCACCGTCACTTTTAATCAAGCGGCTAATGGCCAAAGCCAGTGAACTTTTACCTGAACCACTTTCCCCGACAATGCCAATCGATTCACCTTGGGCTAACTGTAAGTCCAAAGGCTCGACCGCAATAAAGTAGTCTTTGACCCAGTTGAGTAATCCCTGCTTGATCGGGAACTTCACCGCAACCTGCTTTAAGGTCAATAAATTTTCAGCTTCTGGAATATGCAGCGCTTCACCAAAATCATGATTCAGCAAATCACGAGTATAGGCCTGTTTCGGATGTTGAAATATTTCCGCTACGCTGCCCTGTTCTTCTACTACACCTTTGTTCATTACAATGACCTGATCGGCATAGCGACGTACCAGATTAAGATCATGGCTGATCAGAATCATCGCCATATTTCGGCTTTGCTGCAAAGATTTAAGCAGTTTTAAAATCTGTGCTTGCAAGGTAACATCCAGTGCTGTGGTCGGCTCATCGGCAATCAGAATGTCCGGATCTAAGGCCAGTGCCATGGCAATCATCACGCGCTGCCGCTGTCCGCCAGAAAGCTCATGCGGATAACGGCGCAATTTCTCTTCAGGGTCGGGAATGCCGACATCTTTTAATAATTCAATAATTCGTGCTTTGGCCTTTTGTTTGGACCAGCCTTGCAGCAATAAGGTTTCACCAATAATTTTTTCCACCCTGTGCAAGGGATTTAAAGCCGTCATCGGTTCCTGAAAAATCATGGCAATTTTCTGGCCACGAATTTGTCGTAACTGTTCAGTTTTCAGTGCCAGTAGATTTTGCTGTCCCAATAAGGCCTGACCTTGAATCTTCAAAGTACTGGGTAACAGTCCGAGTAAAGCCAAACTGCTAATCGACTTACCCGAACCACTTTCACCGACCAGTGCAACGGTTTCACCGGCATGCAACTGAAAATTCAGGTCAGCTACCAGCACATGCTCTGCTTGCCGGATATTTAAATGCTGCACGCTTAACAAGGCTTGCGGATTATTGGCGTCTTGGATCGAATGCATCACGTGTCGCCTCCCCAATATAAATCAGTAAAGATAGGACAATGGCCAGAGTAAAGAAGCCGGATAGTGCCAGCCATGGTGAATTCAGGTTGGATTTACCCTGCAACAACAGCTCGCCTAAAGAGGCTGCATCCGGTGGTAAACCGTAGCCTAAAAAGTCCAATGCCGTCAGTGCAGTGATGTTGGCTGTGAGCATAAAAGGGAGCTGTGACAGGCTGGAACTCATGGCATTGGGCAAGATGTGGCGCAGCATAATGGTTCGGTCTGTGACGCCCAGACTACGTGCGGCACGGACGTAGTCCAGATGACGCGCCTTTAAAAATTCCACACGTACCAGACCGACCAAAGTGGTCCAGCCAAATAACAGCATGATCAGAAACAGCCAGTAGACGTTTGGAGTAAACATGCTGACCAGAATCATCACCATGAATAGCATCGGCAAACCACCCCATACCTCCAGGATACGCTGTCCCAATAAATCGACCCAGCCACCGTAATAGCCCTGAATCGCACCTACAGCAATACCTAAAAGCGCTGATGCAATTGTGAGTGCAAAACCAAATAGCAGTGAAACCCTCAAACCATATAGAATACGGGCCAATACATCACGTCCCTGATCATCGGTACCTAACCAGTTTTGCGAGGTCGGTGCAGATGGCACCGGTACTGCCAGTTCCAAATTGGGTGTTTGATAGGAATATTGAATCAGTGGCCAGATCGCCCAGCCTTTTTCATCAATCAATTGCTGCACGACCGGGTCTTTATAATCAGCTTCAGTTTCAAACACCCCGCCAAAAGTCGTTTCCGGATAAGACTTGAACACCGGCACATACAGTGAATGTTTATAGCTTACCAACAGCGGTTTATCGTTGGCGATCAGTTCAGAAGCCAGCGACAACACAAAAATCACGGCAAAAAGGATTAAGCAGCCAAAACCGAGTTTATTTTCCTGAAAGCGTTTCAGGCGTGCTTGCATTAACGGGGACATTATTCAGCACCTCGCGAATCAAAATTAATCCGCGGGTCAATCACCTGATACAGCACATCACTGATTAATCGCAGAATCAGACCCAGCAAGGTAAATAAGAACAGGGTTCCGAAAATAACCGGATAATCACGCTGCTGGATGGCTTCAAAGCCCAGCAGCCCCAAACCATCCAGATTGAAGATAATTTCAATAAACAGGTTGCCAACAAAGAAAATCCCGATCAGCGCTTCAGGCAAACCGGCAATCACTATCAGCATGGCATTACGAAAAACATGACCATAGAGTACCCGTGATTCTGTCAGGCCTTTAGAGCGCGCTGCCAGTACATACTGCTTGTTTAATTCTTCCATAAAGGAATATTTGGTCAAATAGGTCAGCCCGGCAAAGCCGCCAATCACCATCGCCATTAAAGGCAAGGTCATATGCCAGAAATAGTCTTTGATTTTGCCCAGCCAGCTTAGGCTGTGAAAATTTTCCGACACCAGGCCTTGCAGCGGGAACCACTGAAAATAGGAACCACCCGCAAAGAACACAATCAGTAACACTGCAAATACAAAAGCTGGAACGGCATAACCAATCGCCAGTAACAACGAGGTAGATTTATCAAACAGCATGCCATGCTGCCGGGCTTTTTTAATACCCAAAGGAATAGATACCAGATAAATCAGCAAAGTGCTCCATAATCCCAGAGACAAGGACACCGGCATTTTTTCCCACAACAATTGCGTCACCGGCTTGTCTTTAAAAAAACTGCTGCCAAAATCGAAGCTGGCATAACTTTTCAGCATGTCCCAGAAGCGGATGTGCGCAGGCTGATCAAAGCCGTATTGGGCTTTAATCTTTTCCACCATTTCTGCACTTAAACCTTTTGCTCCCTGATAATTATTTTTTGCAGCAGCAGTTTCGCCACCCGTTGCACCCAAGCCCTGAAAAGCTTCTGCCTGTTGAATGGCTTGCTCAACCGGTCCACCCGGCGCAATCTGGATCACCACAAAGTTAATCAACAAAATGAAAAACAGCGTTGGAATAATCAGCAGCAGTCTTTTTAATATATATATGCCCATCGAAACAGTGTTCCCTGTGCCTGCGTTATGACTTATTGTTTATTTTTGACCTAAATACCGGGTCACTTTTTGCGCTTGCCCGGCATCACTCCACCAGTAGTCAATGCCCGATGACAACTTCGGTTTCACTTTCGGTTGATGATACATGTTCCAGTAAGCAAACCAGTTTTCACCCTTGCCATAGGTCGGAATTTGATAATAACCGGCACGCAATAAACGATCCAGCACCCGGGTTTTCAGCACCAGTTGCTCACGACTCGGTGCATGAATAACCTGCTGTACAATCGCATCAATCACAGGATTTTTAATACCGGCATAGTTGTAGTTTCCCGGCTGATCTGCCGATGCACTGCCCCAGAACTGTGCCTGCTCATTGCCCGGATTGAGCGACTGCGGCATCACGTTGGTGGTCATGTCAAAATCCTTGGTCCGCATGCGCTCGATATACTGCGGCACATCGACATGGCGGATCGCCACTTCCACACCCAAACGTTTCATATTGCGAATAAAAGGCATCAGGGTACGCTGCAAACCATCCTGATGGATTAAAAATTCAATCCGGATCGGCTTGCCTTGGGTATCCAGCAAACGGCCATTTTTAAAGGTATAGCCGGCTTTGATGAGCAACTGGCGTGCAGTCAGCAGATTATTGCGATTAAATCCGCTGGCATCCGACACCGGATATTTCCAATTTTGCAGCACTCCCTGCCGCTGAATCGGATTCAGTCGGGCTAGATAGGGTTTTAAAATGGCCAGCTCTGCAGGACTGGGCGTGCCTTTGGCTTCCAATTCACTGTTGGCAAAATAGCTTTGTAAGCGTCGATACTGTCCGTAAAACAGCGCCTTGTTTTGCCATTCAAAATCATAAGCATAGGTGATGGCTTGGCGAAACCGGATGTCTTGAAAAGGCGCACGACGGGTATTAAAGACAAAACTTTGTGTTGGAATCGGGTTCTGGTGCTGGAACCGGTATTTCACCACCATGCCTGCTTGGACGGCGGGAAAATGATATTCAGTCACCCATTTACGTGCGGTAAATTCTTCATGCAGGGTATATTGGCCCGACTTAAAGCCTTCAAAGGCAATATCCAGATTGCGGTAATAGACATATTTCAGGCGATCAAAGTTATATCGTCCTTTATTAACCGCTAAGTCTTTACCCCAATAGTTTGGATTGCGTTTATAGCTAATACTGCGTCCTGCATCTATGCGATCAATCAAGTATGGACCTGATCCCAAAATCGGTTGCATGGTGACCCGAGTGAAATCCTTCTTCTGCCAATCGCGTTTTGAATAAATTGGCATTTGCGCCAGAATCAGCGGCATCTCTGCATTATTGGCAGACTTAAAACTCATCTTGACTGCATATTTAGACAATACTTCGGTTTTATCCAGATCGGCCAGATACATTTGCAGTCCCGGATTGGACTTGGTTTGATACGTATCAAAAGTGAATTTGATGTCTTCGGCAGTCACTGCACTGCCATCGCTAAAACGTGCTTTGGGATTGAGATGGAAAATGACAAATTGGGTCTGCTTGGGATCATAAGTCACTTTCTCCGCTAGCAAAGGATACATCACCCCCGGCTCGTCTAGTGAATTCGACATCAGCGAATCAAACAGGTATTCCACCCCATCGGTTGAGCTGCCTTTGCCATTCATACTGTTTAAATTGTCAAAAGTCCCATTACTGGCAGTACTTAAATAGCCACCTTTAGGCGCCTGAGCATTGGCATATGGCATAAACGACAAGCCAGCATATTTTGGCTGGCTATGAATGGCAATATAGGGCGTGGTCTGCACGGCAGCCCATAGCCCTTGTGTCAAAAGACTAAGCCCCCATGCAAAACCCCAATATTTCGCCCTGGCAAATGACATCTAAACTGACTCCCTGTCTTTGCATTTATTATAAGTTTGGAACTTTAATCACATCACCAATTCGCAATTGTTTATTGGGTTGCATATCATTCATTTCTGCAAGTTTCGAACTTTCCAGACCATAACGGCTGGCCAGCCCAATCAGGGTGTCACCACGTTTGACTTTATATTCAACCACAGTTTTAGGAATAACAATCTGCTGACCCACACGTAAACCGGCACGGACATTCAAATCATTCATCGCCGCCAATTCAGCAACCGATACCCCTGTCCGGTTGGCAATGGCATTTAAAGACTCGCCCGCTTTCACGGTATACGCATCGGTATTTTTAGATGATTTCACTGCTTTTGCGATAGGCTCATCCACTTTAGCATCCAGTTTTGGCAGATCCCCGTCAATTTTTAAACGTTGCCCAATACGGACAGTAGAATTGCGGGTTAAGCCATTCAATGCAGCTAAATAATCCAGCTGTAAATGATATTTTTTCGCAATATTGCTTAATGTCTCGCCAGATTTAACCACATGGCTATCACTCTTTTCAAAGCTGACTTTTTCAATTTTCGCTTCTACTTTGTTAGATGCTGCGACAGGTTCTTCACCCGTCAGTTTCAAACGCTGTCCTACACGTAAACCCGTATTGCGGTTAATGCCGTTGATATTGGCAAGATAATCCATGCCTAAATTGTATTTGGCAGAAATGGCCGACAGGCTATCCCCGGATTGCACGGTATAACTCTCCGGCACATTTGAACTTACAGGAATCTTCAGGGTTTGACCTACCCGGACGCCACTGTTGTTGGATAATTTATTCAGCTGTGCCAGTTCAGTTAAGGCAATTTTCGATTTGGCTGCAATGCTCGACAGGGTATCGCCACGTTGCACCTGATAATTTTCCGTTTTATAGGATGGCTCAATGACTACCGGATCTATTTTAACCGGACTCACTTTTTCTTCCGGCTTGCTGTTTACTTCATGCAGTGGCACATTAATTTTTTGTCCTACCATTAAGCTGCTGCCTGCAGTTAATCCGCTGGTTAAATCGGCCAACTCCTGATTAGATAAGGCATATCGATCTGCAATCAGTTTGAGATATTCACCACGTTTGACCACATAAGATTTGGTCTTCACTTTAGCAGCGGGTTTTGAATTATTGTTCTTAGTTTCAACAATATCGGAATGACTTTGAGCAGTTTCTTTTAACGATAATTTTTGCCCCACACGCAAACCACTGCTGACCGATAAATTGTTGAAATCTGCCAGCTGCTTCACCGACAAGCCAAACTGGCTAGCCACTCCAGTCAGACTATCATTGGCCTGAACTACATAGGTTTCAGGCTGTGCTTTAGACTTAGTTGATGAAGAGGTTTCGGTATTTTTTTCACTATTTTGTGGTTTGGCATCATATAAATAAATACTGGTTCCCACGTACAACGGCGAGTTTGGATCAATCTGGTTCCATTTGGCTACATCACGCCAGTTCAGGCCATTTTTCATGGCAATGACGGCTAAAGTATCGCCCTGTTGAACGGTATAGGTACTGCGTTTTCCTTTTGGCGCAACCACTACAATTTCAGTATCTGTCTTAACGTAATTTTTACCCTGGTTACGTTTAGCTTCATCTGAATCAGGCTTGGTACTTTCCGCCACACCTTTTGGATAAGCAAAACCTTTGGTTAACTCCTTACCTTGCTGTTCAGCTACCGACAAACTGGTTTGAATGGCCGTTAACTTAATTTTGCCGTCAAACGGATCGACAATTTCGGTGCCTTGCGGTGCAATCGCTTTAATTTCTGCTACGACTTTTTCCTGTTCAGCTTTACTGGCTACCGGTTGCAGTACCTGTTCTAGCGTTTTATTTTCACCTTCCGCTTTCACTGCCGCCATAATCTGCTCGCGCTCAGCAGCAGACAATGGAGGTTCTACCGTCACAGGCTTGACATTCGCCACCTGACTCACCGCAACAGGAATACGTGGTGCACTTGGAATATCGCTATTTGCAGCAAAAGATGCCAAGGCATCAGAGCCTTGAGGCGTAGCCATACGTTTGCTACTTGAAGGCTTTGTTACTGCCACAGGATTTGCCGCATTCACTGGGGTAACAGTGGCTGGCTGCGAAGTTTTAGGCGTGTTTGTAGCTAATACCGGTGGTGCTGTTTTGGCCGGATTAATCACTTGCGTATTTAACTCAGGCGGATTGCTTCTTTCCAGAGTAAAAGGTTTTGCCGTGCTTGCCCATAGCGCACCTGAACTCGGTGAGAGTTTCTTGAGCCTTGCATCAATAGCAGGGCTTAAATCCGCAGGAATAATGATCTTCATCGGGCTTTGCTCATCAACCCAGTCCCCACGATGTCCTGGATTTAACTGGTACAGCTCGGCACGGCTTAAACCGGTAATGGAGGCGACTTCATTTAAGTTTACCGGCCCGACCGATACCTCCCTAAAGTGAGGACGGTTGGCAATCGGCGGTAAAGACACCCCATAGGCCCCCGGATTTTTAATAATTTGCGCTACGGCCAGGAAGCGTGGCACATAGTTCATGGTTTCCTGAGGCAGTTTCAGTGACCAGTAATCTGTAGGCAAGCCAGCCGCCTTATTGCGGTTAATCGCCTGCTGGATCCGTCCCGGACCTGCGTTATACGCTGCCAAAGCCAGTTCCCATGAACCAAACTGGTTATATAAGCCGCCCAGAAACTCATAAGCTGCACGGGTCGATTCCACCACATCACGACGGCCATCATACAGGCTGGTCTGTCTTAAACCATAAATCCGTCCGGTACTTGGGATAAATTGCCACATCCCGGCAGCGGCTGCACTACTGGTCGCTGCAGGGTCATAGGAACTTTCAATAATCGGCAATAAAGCCAGTTCTGTTGGTAAACCACGGCGTTCCGCTTCTTTCACCGTATGATAAAGATAACGTGAAGCACGGGCACTTAAACGGTCCAGATAAGGTTGTCGGGAAATGAACCAGCCGCGCTGTGCTTCAATACGGGAGTCCCAATGGCTCTGATCCATCTTGAAACCGACGGTCATACGCTTCCAGACATCACCATGTTTCAAGATCAGCAGGCGATCGCCTTCTACTGCGCTCATGTCTGTTGCAGACAATAAATCTTCCAATGAATCCAAGCTGTCGGCATCCAGGTATCCGGATGAACCCACCATTTTCGATTTTGAGCCATGTGTCACACTTTGGCTTGAAGAACAGCCTGACAGTCCCAATGCAGCTAAAGCTGAACCCAGTACTGTTATTTTTAAAAAATTGGGTAATGTAGGCTGCCACAAAATCGCGGTTGGTTTATACATAAAAAAATCCAAACAACTCGTATAAAATTTATTTTTTAGATCTGCCATTGTAGTGAAGCATGAGGGAGACACAAGGGATTAATTTAGCGCGATTTCACTATAAATGTTACAAGAATTTAAAAAATAACCGTGTAATACACTTTTAAAGTGAAATTGCGTTATACAATATGCCAATCACTTGGTTTATTTGACTCTCATTTTAGCGTTCGGATTTGGTTTATATGACTCAAACAATCACTCTCTATGTCGATGGCGCGTGTCGCGGCAATCCTGGTTTAGGCGGTTGGGGTGCATATATCATTACAGAATCGGAAAAGCATAAACTGTGTGGCGGAGAAGCGGAAACCACCAATAACCGCATGGAACTCACCGCGGCAATTGAAGGTATTCAGTTTTGTCCACACGATGCCAAACTGATCATCTGGACCGATTCCAAATATGTTAAACAAGGCATTACCGAATGGATTCATGGCTGGAAAAAGAAAAACTGGAAAGATGTCAAAAATCCGGACCTGTGGAAATTACTGGATGCGACTTGTCAGGGTCGTGACATTGAATGGAACTGGATCAAAGGTCATGCCGGACATCCGGGTAATGAGATGGCCGATCAACTGGCCAATCGGGGCGCCGATCAAACCTTAAAAGCCATGAAAAATCTATTATCATCTGCCGAAACTGTTTTAGAACAAGCCGACATGCTGGATAAAAAAAAAGCTGAAAAAGACTGGTTGTTAGATGACCCCTTTGGTTTCGACCTGATGGAAGCCGAGCTGCAAGATGACAATGAAATTTTAGACAATGAGTCTTTAGTAAATGAGCCTTCAGAAAGTGAAGTCTTAGAAAGCACATTGTTAGAAAACACAGAACAAGAAACCGATCAGGCAAATAGTATGCAGGAACAAAGTGAAGATCTGGACACGATTGTACCTAACATTACGACTGCTTCGGATAAACCCCTGCACCCGCATATCATGATTACGCCACGAAGCAAAGAAGTTCATGGTCCTCGCCAGCTAATTCTGGATACCGAAACCACCGGTTTCTATTTTCAGGACACGGACCGGATTATTGAGGTGGGCGCGATTGAAATGGTCAACCGCAAACTGACTGGCAGTTCGATTCATATTTATATCAACCCGCAAAAACCGGTGGGTGAATCTGAAAATATTCACGGTATTTCAGATGAGTTTCTGAAAGACAAACCGCTTTATGCAGAAATTGCCGATGTGCTGTTTGACTACCTAAAAGGTGCAGAAATTATTGCGCATAATGCCACCTTCGATATGAACTTCCTCGATATGGAGTTCAAACGTGCAGGCTTTGTGACCTTATCGGAAGTCTGTGAAGTGACCGATACCTTGGCCATGGCCAAGAACAAGCACCCGGGACAAAAGAACTCTCTCGATGCTTTGGTGCGCCGTTATGAAATTCCGCAGCGTGACCGTACTTTCCACGGTGCCTTACTCGATGCCGAAATTCTGGCTGATGTCTACCTAGCCATGACCGGCGGTCAGGTGTCTTTCGATATGGATACCCTGACCGAAGCCGAGCAACAACAGAGTCAAGCAGCCCGCTCCACTGTACAAATAGAGCTGCCTGTGATTTTACCTTCAGCCGAAGAATTAGCAGAACATGAGAATTGGGTCAAACAATTTGAAGAAAAACATGGAACAGCTTGTCTTTTTGCAAAATAAAATCTACATTTCTAGTGGTTTTTTGTATTTAAACGTTTAACAGTTACGTTATAGTTAAACGTAAAGAAGTTTGGCCTTGAACGGGCTACTCATAAACAGATAAAACACTAGGAAAGGTGCAGATCCATGTCTTCTTACCAAACCTCTATTCATTTTGACCCGACTGCATTGCTGATAATAAAAAATGAGGTTGATAACTCCATTAAATTAGTTGAATCAGCGGTGAGTTCTTTGGCAGAAGACCACACTTTACCCTTTGGTATTGACGATGCACTAAATCAGTTTGAACAATGTGCCCAGGTGCTTGCGCTCATTGATATGCAAAGTCTGGCTAAAATTGCCCAGTACTCAGCAGAGTTAATGCGCAAGATTATGCAGAATCCTGCGCAAATTAATACTCAGGAAGTGGTGGCCCTAAGTGAAGGCACCACCATGTTGAAACGTTACATCGAATTTATTTGCTTACGCGAAGTTAAAATTCCACAATTCCTGCTCGAAACCCTGAATCGTCTGGAAATTGTGCTGGGTAAACCGATTAGCCATGAAGGTCAGTATATCGAGCCATTACTGGACTGTATTACTCCTGATTTTAAGCTGCCTCAAGCACCAAGTCTGGAAAAGTCACAATATGTACATCGCCTGTACAAACTGTCTTTAAACAAGCTGCTGAAACAGGAAGAAACTGAATTTGACCTGCAGGCGATCAAACTGGTCGGTGCCTATTTGGCAGGTCTGGCAGAAAATACGCCAAGCAAACAATACTGGAATCTGGTGCATGTGGCATTTAATCAGGTGAACCATTTATTGATCAATGATGCACGTTTACGCACCCTGATCGGTATTGAACGCAATATGGCACAATATTTTAGTGCTCCAGATCGCTTCAAGCCAAGTCTGTCTGATCTAGCCAACATCTTAAGCTTGTGTATTAGTCAGGAAGATGAGACGGCTCAACATATCCGTAGCCAGCTAAACATTGGTGAAGATCATTTGACCGATACCCAATTGCAGGTATTTAGCCGCCATCTTTATGGTCCTGATTTTGATACCATGCATACCATTAGTGAACTTGTGACCACAGAAATGGCGCAAATTCGTAATGATATCGAATTCAACTATCAAAACATGACCGCTGAGAAAACGCAGCAACTGCAAGCTCAATTACTCAATCTTGCCAATATCTTTAAAGTATTGAACCTAAATGAAGCATATAACGATTTATCGCGTCAGGCTGCATCACTTAGCCAAGGTGATATCTTAAAAGATGAAAATTTTGCACAGCAGTTGATGAATTGCATTTTGTCAGCAATGAACTCGATTGGAGTCCTTGAACGCCATTACACCTCAAGCCGTTTACAACTTCGTGTAAATAATATGAACATTTCTTTAGACCGTTTAGATGAAGCACATGAGGCTTTACTGAACGAAACTAGAGCCGTGATTGAGCTTTCCAGCCAAATCTTGATGCAGTACCTGCAAGATCAAAATCTGGCTGCGCTTGAGAATATTCCAACCCAATTGCGTGAAATTGGTGGTGCCCTGCTGTTCTTAAATGCCGAATCAGGTCGAACTTCATTGAATACAGCTGCGACCTTTATTCAACAGCAAATTGAAAATTCTGCAACGATCACTGCTGAACAAATCAACCACACCCTCGATACTTTAGCCAGTGCCGACATGCTGATCGACAATTTAAAATCGAAACAGCCTGTCCTCCAGTCCATGTTTGATGTAGCATTGCAAAGTAGCGAAAAACTGAAAACTGTTGCCTAATGTCTGAATTGTCACTTGCTTATATCTTCCATCAACATCAACTTCTAGTCGATGAAAACTTTCAACTCCCTCGGGTAGAACGTTTAGCAAGTGACCTTCACTTCAACACGGGTGATCAGGTGATTGCCCGTGACCTTCTCGAAAATGAGCCTATTCCAGCAGGCTTGCAACTGGTTCCTATCCGTCAATTGTTAACCTTGTGGGATACCCAACAGTTTGAAGCCGCCAGTCGTGCCATCCAGCTGTTAGAATGGCGCCGCAACCACAAGTTCTGTAGTCATTGTGGACATCCAACTGAAGCCCATGCGACTGAATATGCCATGGTTTGCCCAGCATGTGGTTATCATCAATATCCGCGGGTACAGCCCTGCGTCATCACCATCATTACCCGTGGTCAAGATGAAATTTTGCTGGCTAAAAATGCCAACAACAAAAGTAATATGTACGGTCTGATTGCCGGTTTTGTTGAGGTAGGAGAAACGCTGGAAGAAGCTGTACGCCGTGAAACTTTTGAGGAAGTGGGATTAAAAGTAAAAAATATTCAGTATCTTGCCAGCCAGCCCTGGCCTTTCCCGAGTAACTTGATGCTCGCCTTCCGTGCTGAATATGCTTCTGGAGAAATCAAGCTGCAAGAAGAAGAAATTAGCGACGCGCAATTCTTTAAAATGGATCAACTGCCTGAAATTCCATTTAAAGGCAGTATTGCCTACGCTATGATTAAACATATTACCGAAGGTCATCCCGTAGCAGATGATACCCGTGAATGGCTATAAACTAGGGTTTTAAAGCTTCATCCAGAACCGCCAAAATTTGTTTCTTGGTCTGGAAATAGCGACTGAACAAACTGGAAACAGAACCCATAATGGACACATGTCCAGTACCCGGGATGGTAATCATCTGGCTATGATTACCCTTTTCCTGCAGAATACGATGTAGATCTTCGGAATTATTATGACCGACCACCTGATCATTTGCCGCTAAAAACAGGTAATGTCGCACGGTATTGGTTTCAACAAAATAATAAGGCATCACCTGTTGATAAGGTACGCTTTGATCAAAGGCATCTGCACAGATCGGATCATCTTTATAATCAAAATGATAAGGGCCAGACAAACCAATAATGGCTCGAATCTGGCTGCGGCATTGCAAAGGGTAAGGTGTCGGATGATAGAGTGCCGACATGACATTAAATGCACCGGCTGAATGGCCCATCAATACCAGTTTTTCCGTCTGAATATTGTATCTGGACTGATGCTGAGTCAAATAGTTTAATGCCAGGCTCAGATCATCAATATAACTGGGAAATACATGCTCGGGAGCAAGATGATAATTGATCACCGCAACATCATAGCCTTCTCTGGCGAAAGCCTCTCCCACAAAGCGGTAATCTTTTTTATCTCCATGCAGCCATGCCCCACCATGCACAAATACAATTAAAGCACGCTGTTCACGCGGTACTTCGCTGGTAAAAATATCCAGGCGTTGCCGGGCTTTCAAGCCATAAGCAATGTTTTCAATTACCGTATAGCCTTTACGCGGGGTTAAACGGTTTAAGGCATAGCTACCAAAATCGTAAAGGCGAAAATCCTTGTACAGGATTTGCACTTTTTCGACTTTTTGCTGGATTTCCTTTCTAACTGTTTGTACAACCTTATTGAGCATAGGTGGGCTCTGCTTGATCCGGATCAATAGCCACTGGTGTCTGTTCGACAGGCTGTGCATTCACGACAGGACTACTAAAACTTGAAGTCCTTATAGCAGACTGTTCCACATTGTCAATCAGAGTAATAATTTTGGTGACATTGCCGACTTGTTGCAGCACCTGATTCAGATCATTAATTTCCGCAGTATTTAAACGCCCCATCACATATAAAACACCATCTTCGGTGTGAATGCGCACTTTGCTATCAGACACTACCACGGCTTTCATAATCAGACCACGTGTATTCGCAGTTACCGTGGTATCTTGCATAATAGTGCTATAACCAATCTGGTTACCCACAGCAATGTAATTATGTACGGTTTTTACATCACTCATGGCACGGACATTATCTTCAGCCAACTGTTTTAAGTGTGCATCCGGCACTTGACCGGTTAACAATACATTGCCATGAAAACTTTCAATATTGACACGAGATTGTTTAAAGCGACTGTCTAATTTATATAAATTGATTTTAGCGGTACGTTCTATAGAGGAATCGATAAACACCTGTCCAAGAGAACGGGCGCCACTTTCTGTACCTACCGGGGCCGATCCTGTGCCACTCGAGATAAAACTTGCACAACCAGATAAACTTGCTACACACAGTAACGTCATTGCAATACGGTTAAACACTCAGCAAGACTCCTCATTATTCAGTTCTATTTTATGTCAGCATTTACGCTATGATTTTGTTCAAAGATTAATAAACTCTTCATCAAAAGTAAAAGCATTTTCAATCCATTGTTGATCATAAGTGAATTTAGAAAAATCTTGCTGTATGGTTTTTGCAAATTGTTGAAGAAAATCAAAACAAATCACATCAAAACGACAATAAAAGGTTTGCAATTCCGGATGGGCATGTAAAAAGCACAGCGCCGATTTCATAATTTTGCGCCGTTTGGAAAAAGAAATGCTTTCGAAGGACTGGGCATACTGGGTGACTGAACGTGCTTTGACTTCGACAAAAACCAGTTCCTGAGCCTGCTGTACAATCAGGTCAATTTCCCCGTAACGGCAATGATAATTTGCCACAATCAGCTGGAAGCCTTGAGCCTGCAATAATATTAAAGTCTGCTGTTCAGCCCATTGCCCCAAGTTTAAATGTGCCGCAAGCTTTGTCATAACAATGCCCGGATTCCCTTTTTAGTATTTTCGAAGCAATGTGGAATGCGCTGGATTTGATTGTTATTGACTTGAACTAGTCCGGTACGTCCCTGAAACTGCATACTTTTTAAATTGGGTTCAGCCAAATACTGGCTCGCAATATGCCAGGCATCGCCACCAAAAGCGATCAGGCGCTGATAGGCTATGGGAATGGCATTTGCTTGAACAGCCTGGATGACATCTGGCCATTCCGAGCCATATAAGGCCGGAGCATCACAAAATTTTACCCCTACCGGCAATGTCTGACCTTGTTCAACGGCATTTGCTAAAATATAAATGTTTTTATGCGGCAACTGGGGCAGCTTATTCAGCCAGGCATTATTCCCCAATAATAATAAACCAGTATGCTTATTTAACTTTTTGGGTGCTTCTTCGATTAAATTCAGGCGGTAATTTGTTTGAGTGAGTAAAGAAATCAGAAACAGTTCATTATCAATTTCAGCATCTTTTTGCTGCAACACATAAAGCTCTTTGATTTTGTCATTCTGCAATACCTGATTCAGTGCCACCGCATCATCCTGCTTGGACAAACTAAATTGTTCAACGTTGGCAAACTGCGATGATGCATCATTTAAGGCCAGAACTCGAACCTTCGGCTTTGCCTTGATTAAAGCTTCCACATCCTGACGGGCTAAAGGTCCGATCACCATCTGGGTTTTTTTATTGACATTTTGTTTAAGCAACTGCGCAATCGGTTTTTTGTCCGAGTTTACAAATTTAATGGGGGTTTCCAGCTCTGATGCCTGATAAGCATTCATAAAACCCTGTTTGACACTTAATCCGGCTCGCGCCAAAGGTCCCGATTCGGGTAAAATGACCAGCACTTCAGCTTGAGCGTGATTGAAAATGCAATACAGGATGAAGCCAATTAATTTTTTATTATTATTCAACATTGGAGAAACCTTATGAGTGCTCAGTTATTTGTTGTAGCGACCCCAATTGGGCACTTAGATGACATTACTTATCGTGCTATTGATATTCTAAAGTCTGTAAGTATCATCGCAGCAGAAGATACGCGTACTTCCGCTCAATTATTAAAGCACTTTAATATATCAACTCCACTGACTGCCTGTCACGAACATAATGAAAGCAATAAAATTAACATCTTGATCCAGCGCTTGCTGAATGGCGAAAATATGGCACTGATCAGTGATGCAGGTACGCCGCTGATTAGCGATCCGGGGTTTAAACTGGTTCGTGCAGCACAAGAACATAATATTCGCGTTATTCCTGTTCCCGGTGCCTGTGCAGCCATTGCAGCACTCAGTTCTGTCGGTTTACCGAGTGACCGCTTCAGTTTCGAAGGTTTCCTACCTTCACGCCAGTCACAACGTCTGAGCCAGCTGGAAAAACTGAAAGATGAAACCCAGACCCTGATTTTTTACGAAGCACCACATCGTATTTTAGAGTCGGTCAAAGATATGGCCCAGGTATTTGGTGCCAATCGTCCTGTGGGTTTTGCCCGTGAAATTACCAAAACCTTTGAAACCATCAAAAAGATGACTTTGGCAGAACTGGTTCAGTTTATTGAAGCTGACCACAACCAGCAAAAAGGTGAAATTGTGCTGGTCATTGGCGGTGCAACTGAAGAAAAGGATCTGGAACAGGAAAAACTGGACCAGCTATTGACCCGTTTATTACAGGATTTATCCGTAAAAGCGGCTTCACAATTGGCCGCAGATTTAACCGGAATAAAAAAGAAAGTGGCGTATCAACGCGCTTTAGAACTTAGCAATAAGGTCTGAGCAACTGTCAGTTGAAAAGCAAAAAGCATCACGAAAAGTGATGCTTTTTATTCTGTAGCCAAACCCGACAAAAGAATCAATTAATCTTTTGCTGACTCGTCTGCAGGCACTTCAGTAATACGACCGCCACGCGCAAGGAAAGCAGCCACCTCGTCTTCCAGTGCTTGACGCTGTTTCAGTTTAGCAGTCACTGTCAGTGTTTCAGCTTCAGCCAAATCACCATCAGTTGCAACTGAATCACTGTCAGATGCACCTTTTTCAGCAGCTTTTGCTTCATCTTCATCTACTGCAGTATCTTCTACATCATCGTAGTCATTCATATCTGTCATCTTTCTTTCTCCCCAAAAATGACGTCTATCACTTCAATTTGAATTGATTGCGAACTAGGAAGAAATTTAGCAATCTCTGTAGGTTTCGCATAGAGTCAATTTAAAAAAAATCGTATCTTTTTTAACCAAAAAAGTAACCTTGTATAAATATTTGTACAAAAAACAGTTTTTCAGCCTTAAACCGCATATTGTGTATCTTTTAAGATCTGCAATCCGTTGGCTTGAGCCATGAAGGCATCTTTTAATGCCGCATGTTGCTCCACTTGTTTTAAGCCAAAATTTCGTGCCCAAACCACGGGAAACAGTTGGGTCGTTTCCATCCATCCAATTGCAGACATGCTGTGCATCATGGCATCGTTTTGACCTTTACGGCGGTGTTCATAGCGCTGTAAGCTTTGTTCATGCGCCCATACTCCACGTTTCAAATCATGCAACAGTACATCGCATAAAATGGCTGCGTCCAGACAGCCAATATTGACCCCTTGACCGGCCAGCGGATGAATCACATGTGCGGCATCTCCAATCAAGGCTAAACCGGCTTTGACATACTGCTGTGCGGCACGTGCTTTAAGCGGAAACTGTGCTCGTGGTGTTGCCTCTAAAACCTCACCCAGCATGTGATGACTTTCACGCGTGAGCAACGCAGTAAAATCGGCATCATTTAAAGCGGCATATTCTGCTGCATAATCATCTGGTAATGTCCAGACAATGGATTGCCAATAGCCTTGCTGTTCCGGCTTTAAACTGGCCATCGGTAAAAAGGCCAATGGGCCAGTTTCCAGAAAAATCTGACGAGCCACATGTTGATGCGGCTGGGCAGTTCGAATGGCACAGCTCAAACCGGCCTGTTTATAATCCAGAATATCGAGATCAATAAAGGCCTGTTCACGAACAAAGGAATTTGCACCATCCGCGCCAATCAGCAGTCTGGTTTTTAATTGGGTGCCGTCTGCCAGATGAATCTGCCAGATTCCCGCTACGCCCTGCTCTATAGCTGTGACCTTAACCTGAGTACGATAATCCTGAAGCTGCTCCAGCATTTTTTCTTGAATGGCCAAGTTCAACAAACTTGGCTCGACCATTGAACCCAAAGCTTGCTCAACCGATGGCATTTGCTCTGCTGCATGCCCAAAGTTAATTTCACCATAGCCATTTTTATTCCACACTTGCATGCCTGTGTATGGCTGTTGGCGTGCCAGCCTATCCCAAACACCGGCCGTTTTCAGTAAATGAATGGTCGCCTGGCTGAGTGCCAACACACGCGGGTTGGCAACACTTTTGGTTTTCTCTGCATCCAGAATGGGGGCTGCATCCAGTACCGTGGCCTGCACACCACCTTGAGCTAACAGCAATGCAGTCAGACCACCAACCAGACCACCACCTATAATGACCACATTTAAAACATCAGATTGAACTTGACTCATGCTTTTAACCCCATTGCATAATTGGCAACCAGAGGTTTAATCCCTGGAATGGTATCAAAAGCGACCAAGCCGGTATTACGAATGAATTTTAGAACAGGGTTGTTATTGCTAAAACCACGCACCACCGAATCACAGAACTTGATCACACGTTGCTGATCGGTCAGACGGGATTTTTCATAGTCTTGCAGCATGGCTGCATCACCTAAGTCGGCTTGCTTTGCGACTTGTTCTATTAAATAACGGAGCAAAACATAAGCATCACGCATACACAGGTTAAAGCCCTGACCGGCTACCGGGTGGATGGTATGGGCTGCATTGCCCATCAGTACCACACGTCCAACAGCCTGTTTTTCTGCCAAAACTTGCGACAAAGGGTAACTAAAACGCTTAGCAGTTTTCTGGAATTTACCCGCACGGTCACCATAGGTTTGCTGTAAAGCATTAAGGAAGTGCTGGTCATTTTCATCGCCCAGCCATTCGCCTTCTGTACCTTTTTGCACCGGCCAAACCACTGAACGACGGTATTCACCCGGTAATGGTAACAGCGCTAAAGGTCCAAGCGGGCTAAAACGTTCAAAGCCGACATGGTTATGCGGTTTTGAAGTTTGTACAGTCGTAACAATAGCCACTTGATCATAGTCATGTACCGATGCACCAATGCCTAAGGCTTTACGGCAGAATGAATCACGGCCATCCGCAGCTATGACCAGCCTGGATTGTAAAGCTAAGGTTTCTTCGCCACGTTGCGCTGCGATATAAGCAAAGTCAGCATCTTGGGTCAGTGAGGTCACTTGTACGCCATCAATCAGTTCAATCAATGGCTGTTTGCGTACTTCTGTTAGCAGTACACGGCCGAGCCAGGCATTCTCAATCACTTGACCAAAACTTTCGACTTTTTCCTGTTCTGCTTTTAAACGTGCCTTGCCAAAGCTGCCCTGTTCGGTAATATGCACTTCCAGAATTGGCGTGGCATGTTCCTGCAAGGCATTCCATAAGCCCAGTTCCTGATAAATTTGTACGCTACGGCGTGACAAGGCACTGTTACGTGCATCAAAGCTCGAATGATAGGGAGCAAGATCGGCATCATCATAATTGGGGTACTTAATTGCTTCGAGCAGCTTCACTGCAATATTTGCCTTAGCCAACATCAAGGCTAAACTTAGCCCGACCATACCACCGCCTACGATGATTACTTCTTGCTGCATGTTTTGATCCTTTTATGTCGTATCTATCAGGTTGAGATACTTATAATCTTGATTGATTTTATATTACCTCAAAGAAATTTATTTTTATAATGAATTAGCGCTGCACTTTTAGATGATATCCAATTATGAATGGATTTCAGCCAGGCTAAGCCGATTATCTAGCTGTCTTGGCTCCATAAAAAGTGTTTAGTGCTTACGCTGTAAACATCATAAGGGTATTGCTTAAATCTCAACCATGAAAAAATATGTGGAAGCAATCGGTTTCAAGTCTATATGGATGTGAAATTCCTCACAGGAAAACCATCAGCTTGTAATGTAGAAGCAAAAACGGAGCTTAAGCTCCGTTTTTACAGACTCAAATGAAATTCTCATAACACAATGATTTGACATACTCCCACCACTTTCGACTAGCTCAAGTGGGGGATTCTAAAAGCAAAGGCTCTTAGGCGACTTCCTCACGGATTTCGCTTGCTTTCTGCTTCGCAGGGCGACCTTTACTGCGTCTTCCCTCCACAGACAAAACGGTATGTCCTACCGCTAAGATGTTACGAGATGCGTTAATATCCGCATTCGCAACATATCCACACGAAACGCACTCAAATTTAGCTTGAGTGGGTCTATTTTCTTTTGCAAT